>JAZSFY010000196.1:0-4408 GCA_045532415.1 Eubacteriales bacterium
CGAGTATACCAACGATTTCCTTGCGGCAATCGACATCATTCCCGATAGCTGGACCATCTTTAAGGACGGCTACGGAGCTGACTTGAACCAGACCTATTGGCCCTTCATTATCCTGTCCGTATTTGGATTGGCATTTAAGAATGGCTTGTTCGTATACATCATGCGTCAGTACTTCAATGGCGTTCCTGATGAATTGGAAGAAGCTGCATACGTTGACGGTGCAGGCGTAATTAAGACATTTGTTCGTATAATTATTCCTATGGCTGTTCCTATGATGGTAACAATTTTCATGTTCTCCTTCTCTTGGCAATGGTCTGATACCTTCTACACCAGCTTGTTCTTTACAAGTACAAGAAATGCTATTCTTCTTCCCAACATCGTTAAGATTCCTGATTCTTTGGATACAGATTACGTTGCAGAGCTTGCTTATGAGTCTGCTATTAGAAATACTTGTGGTTTGCTTATTCTTGCTCCCCTTGTTATTATTTATCTGTTCGCTCAGAGAACTCTTATCGAAGGTGTTGAACGTAGCGGTATTACAGGTTAATATTTTAACTTCAAAAAGCTGTCGCATTTGCGGCAGCTTTTTATTTTGGTGTTGATTTACTTGCTGTTCAATGATTTTTTTGATAGAATTTGATTGAATTTTGGATTTAGATATGATATCATTTACTATAATTTAATTAAAAGTAGGCAAGATTTATGGTTTATTATGAAGAATATGGAAAATCTAATGAAATTACATTGGTCATGCTTCATGGAGCGAATTTCGTCCATAGCTTCGGAAGACAATATTCATTAGCTGAAAAATTTCATATTTTAGTGCCTCATATTATGGGATTTGGAAAAGAGGCTGAAAGAACATTTAATGCGACAGAGGCGATAGATGACATTATCGAATTAATTAGAAGTATCAATAGGAAAGTTTTTGTTATAGGATTTTCACTTGGCGCTCAACTAACATTTTCATTGATTTCCAATTATGCAGAACTTTTTTATGGTGCTGTATTAGTCAGCCCTTGGTTAATAAAGAATGAAGCTCAAATGGAGTATATTGTCCAACAGAATATGGAACAGTATAAAAATTTAAAAAAACCGTGGCTATGTAATCTTATTGGTATGATGAACGGTTTACCGAAAGAACCACGAAAAGATTTTGTTCGGTATATGCAAACAGTAAATGAAGCTACAATATATAATTCTATAAATAATGGAATTATATTTTCCAAAGAACCTAAATTCAAGTATGTCGAAATTCCCATATTAGCAATAGCGGGTGAAAGAGAAGCTGATGATATTAAATCTTCGGTAATTAAAATGCATAAGGAAAATAAGAATTGCCAATATGAGATATGGGAAAAAGCTGCTCATAATATTCCTCCGGTCTATTTTAAACGTTTTAATGCTAGGCTAATGCAGTTCATTGAGGATGTTTTATGAAAATAGTATATTTGATAATTCAATTAACATGGGGTATAGCTCAAAGCTTATTAGGTCTAATTGTCTTTTTAACTCATATTGGCGATACCCACTATTTCTATCATTGCGCGATTGTTACTGAATGGAACAATAAGTCAAGTGTTTCCTTAGGCATGTTTATTTTCATTACAAAAGAACCCTATTTTTACGAAAAACTGAAGGATAGTTATAAAAAAGAGGAGCTTTCGGAACGACTTTTGGTTCATGAATATGGGCATACGATACAATCCATGATTTTAGGACCTCTGTATTTAATATTTATGGGGATACCTTCTACTTTGTGGGGCTTTTTGCCGTATTATAATAAGAAACGAAAATCACAAAACCTATCATATTTTTCATTCTTTACCGAAAGATGGGCGAATTATCTAGGCGAAAAAGTAACAGGGAAAAGCTCAATGGAAAATTTAGTTATTGATTAAAAGCCGATGTGATTAAAAAGCAAGCAATGCTATTGCTTGCTTTTTGTATGTATGATTAATTCAACCTTTAGGCGAATAGTTAATATCTCTTCGCTATGTTTACACACTATAAAAGTTATGTTATACTCATTTTAGACAAAGAGCATTGTATGGGATTTTGAAAGGAAACATAAAATGTTAAGCTTCGGACAAAGATTAAAGAAAATAAGAAAGTGTGCACGGCTTACACAGGCTGAGTTGGCTGACAAGCTTATGGTGTCTGTTCAATCGGTATCAAAGTGGGAATGCGATAATGCCATGCCCGATATCGCACAGATAGTTCCGCTTGCAGCTATTCTTGGCGTTACTACCGATTGTTTGCTTGGTGTCGGCGGTGATGAAAATGCAGACAGAGAAAAGCTTTATGCAGAAATCGAAAAGATAAACAAGGGTATAGAAAAGGTTTATAGCCGTAATGATAATGCATATTATGAGAGCTATGCACTTTATAAAGAACACATTAAAAAATATCCCTTTGATTACCAAACAAAGCTTTTGTGCGCAGATAGTTTGTTGAGATATCTTTACTACGGACAAGGTTCTACGGAAGAAAAAGATAGGTTTTATAACGAAGCAATCAACCTTTTGAGCTCTGTAATAAACTATGACAGAGATACAACGAGGATTATTGATGCAAAACAAACGCTAATTGTTCTTTATCTTTATCATAATGATTTCGCCAATGCCGAAGCAATCGCAGAAGGGTTGCCCCAACGAGGAAGTATAAGAGCTTCTATGGAGATAGAGATATATTCCAAAAAGAACGATTTTGAAAAATGTGTTGTCATTTCAAATGCTGTTTGCAGCGAAGCTGTTCAGCATTATTTATGGGCATTGGCAGTAAGAGCACGAAGAATATCGCTTCTCGGTAAGGAAAGAAAGCAAGAAGCAATCATCGCTTGGTATGATTTTTTGGACGGAATTAAATTTAATTATAAAAAGTTTCCGGATATAACTATTCATACAAAGTGGTTGTATAGCGGATTGAATAACCTTGCAAATGACTACATTGCCATATCCGAAATTGACAAAGCTTTTGAAGTTATTGAGGAACTTACGGATACACTTATTCTTGATTATAACGAATGCAAAGCAAAAGGCGACATTGGCGTAGCCGAGGAAATCAAAAACAATTTCAAATTCTATTTGAACGGTTGTTACAATATGTGCTTCGAAACAGATGATAATAAAATTTCAAATGATTCAAGATATCAAAAATGTGTGCAAATGCTTGATAGTATTGATTAAATGCTTGCTCACGAAAGCGGAGATTTCTCATAATAAGTATTTGGAATTACTATTTATAAATTGTGTTACAATACAATAATCCCTGCAAGGACAGTCAATAATTCGTATGCTAAACTGTAATCACAGAAAGGAGATGACTTTATGGAAAACAAAAAATTAATTGAAAAAGCCATCGGATTCATTCAAAAGAACCCCAAAGACAATCTGTCATTACAGAGCATCGCAGACAATGCGGGATTTTCGCTTACCTATTTTGATGCAATATTCAGACATTACACGGGATATAGCCCTGTGGAATATGCTCGCATTTATAAGCTAACAAGAAGTGCGCTCGAGCTCCGTCGAACAGAAAAATCCATACTTAATATTGCTCTTGATTTTGGGTATGCAAGTCCCGAAAGCTTCACTCGTGCATTCAAAAACTTTTATAGTATTACTCCCAGTGAATACCGAGAAAAGTATTCAAACCAAGCGGTAACTTGGCACGACCTTTCTGGAAAGATTACTATCAGCAGTTTTAGAAAATACTTTACCGAATTAAAGGTGTCGGATATTGACCTTGCGCTTGATTTCTGTTTTACTCATAATCCTTTGAAGTATGCTGAAGATATGATTAATATCACCGTTGCGGAAACAGAAATTCTCACACTTGGAAACCCCGAAACACTTGAACATTTTGTTTATGTATCGGATTATAATTCTGTTGAACCATCGGTTACACTTGTTTGCGAAAATGAGGATGATGCTTTATCTTATATGAGGCTTCTCGCAAAATGCTTTAATCCTAAATTTTCTATTCGTAAATCTATAGATACCGAATGGGAAGCATTTAATTCGGAAGTAGCAAGGTTTGACTTGATCTGCCGCGTTGGATACGATATGATTTATTCAAACGATACTGTTATTGTTCCTGAATACGAAAACTTGTCTGTGAGAGAATTAAATGCAAACGATATGCCGATAATCAAAGCATTCAAAGAAAACGGCGGTTGCTTTGAAGGACATATCCGAGCTATTCAAATAAGCTTCGAAGGAAAAGGAAACTTGGGAATGAAGCCTATCGGCGTATTTTCTCATAGTAATCTTATTGGTCTTGCTATGCCCCAGCTTGATATGGTTCGTGAATTGAGGAAATATGATATAGGCGCAATCTTTATTTTAGATACAGTAAAAAAAGAACAAGTTGTTGAACTGTTGTGGAAGTATGCTATTGATATGGC
>JAZSFY010000025.1:0-6199 GCA_045532415.1 Eubacteriales bacterium
ATCCGCGATAATACACACGTATATCGCGGATTTTTGATGCAGTATTGTGCAAAAATAGTAGTTTTAAGGCGATTTATCACTATGGCGCATCGCCCTTCACGGCGAAGCTTTTTTAAAATATTCAATTAATTTCAAAATCAATTTTTACCTGAATACAAAATCTCATTTTGCATAAATTAAACTTGGTGCAAAAATGATTTTGCATCAAATTCAGGACAGGATGCAGTTTGAATCGATGGCAGTCAAAAAAAGTAAAAGATTTTTGGTGGGCTTAGCTGTAATTGTGCTGATATTCTCTTTTGCTGTTCCAACCTCGGCTAAGGTGCCAAAAGCACCCGAGCCCAAGGGTATCACCCGGCTAATACCCGGCGGTATGACCTTCGGCGTGAAATTTTTCACCGAGGGTGCGATTGTTGTAGGTACAACCGGTGTAGAAACCTCGTCAGGGGTTGTTTCTCCTGCAAAGGATGCAGGACTAAAAGCAGGTGATGTTATAATCCGAGCAGGCGGAAGCGAATTTGAAAGCGCAAGAGAGCTTATCTCGCTAATTTCGGGAAGCGGAGGAAAGCCTATTATTGTTGCCTTTATACGTGACGGCAACGAGCAGACAGCGACAATAACTCCCGCAAGAGATTTGGAAAGCGGAGAATTTAAAATGGGGGCTTTGGTAAGGGATTCAACAGCAGGCATCGGCACTGTTACCTTTATCGACCCCGACACCTTGGATTTTGGAGGCTTGGGCCATGGCATTTATGATGCCGAAACAAGCCTTCTTCTTCCTCTTGGCAAGGGTGCTGTTGTTGACGTGGATGTAACACAGGTGGTGAAAAGCGAAGTCAATTCCCCGGGGCAGCTCCACGGAAACTTCAGCAGAACCCAAATCGGTTTTCTTTGGGATAACAGCGACGAAGGGGTTTTCGGCAGATTCCAAAAAATGCCCGAAACCGATTACCAAGCCATACCCGTAGGCACAAAAGCGGATGTGCAGGAGGACAAAGCAACCCTTCTCACCTCTCTTGAAAGCGGAGAAATTGAGGAATACGAAATCGAAATCCTTCATATCTATTCCGCCTCGGGGAGTACCAAAAACTTCCTTGTTGAAATAACCGACCAACGACTTCTTGACCAAACAGGCGGTATTGTACAAGGAATGTCGGGGTCCCCTATAATCCAAAACGGACGCCTTATCGGCGCAGTAACCCACGTTTTGGTAAACTCTCCCAATCAAGGCTATGGAATCTTCATCGAAAATATGCTTGACACAGCATTTGATGTTTCCAACCAAACCACTCAAACCCCAATCGCAGCATAAAGAAAAATGGGCTTATGGACAACAACCATATGCCCATTTACATTTTAAAACGCAGGTTCGAAGTCAGTAGTTAATATCGTGTATTCATTAGTAATACTATTGTTTTTATTAACACACACTATGATTCTTTCGTCAGAAAAACACCTAAATACACAAGAATCATCAAATTCATAGTTTTTTATTAATCCTGTTTCATCAAACACATATAATGTAAGAATATCAGATTCCCAGTTACTATAGAGATATTTTCCGTTATCATAACCGCAATAGCTTGAATGAACACTCTTACCAATCAATATTGGCTCGAATTTCAAATTATTTTCTTCGTCCACAACCGAAAAATATATATTTTCACCGGAGATTAACCTTATGGGCGCCACACCATTTTCGAAATCGCCTAAAAAATCAACATCGGTTCCGTAAACACTCAAATTAAAAATTTCAGTGTTTAGAAAATCAAAAACTTCGCCGTCAAAGTAGTCGCAATACCAAACGTCAGAAGGATTTGCATTAGCTTTTTCCAAGAAATCATCCATTTCATGTTCGATTTCCATCGGATTATTAATTTCAAAAAAAGAAAATGAATACTTCTCCCACTCTCGTTCCTCTCTATTCCAAACAGAATAATCATTACCATACATAATGCCATTTTTATAATGCCAAACATCTCTCAGCAAAAAATCCAAATCCTCAGAATAATCAACTACCATTTCAAAATCGGTATTCATTATACCGTACTCATTTACAACCTCTATTTCGGATGCGGCATGGCGTACTACAATAATATATCCATCAGATAACAAATCTTCAAATGGACCTTCATTAGGTCTTCTTACCCTCTCATTATCCATACTGAAATATGTTGCACCTACGTCATGAGGCACAGTTATATTTCCGTTTTCGTCGCACAAACAATACTCTCCGCCCTGCGATTCTGTATAACGGAATAATACTGCATAGCCGTTTTTAAAACCACACTCAACCATATAGAAGCTTTCATCCAGCTTGAATTTCACATTACCGTTTTTGTCAATGCAATATTTATTACTTTTATCATTATCAATTTCAACAAAAGCATATCCATCCGAATATTCGCCAAAAATTGAAGTTATTCTGTTAGCTTCAATAACAGGAAGGTCTTCTAAAACCTCGTCCTCTGACACTTCATCCTCGGTTGATTCTTCTTCGAATGATTTTTCATCCTCGGATAATTCCTCATCCTTTGATTCTTCCACAGATGATTCCTCATGACTTAAAGCTTCGGATGCTTCCGATTCTTCAGAAGGCATTTCCTCGATGCTTTCAACTGATGCATGGGAATTTATTTCCGAATCGGATATATCCTCCTTCGAATCTTCAGTTTTAGAAACATCACTATATGACGATTCTTCCTTCTCGTCATCCTTCGATGATGTCTTGTCATCGCCGCAAGCTACCATAGATAAAATCAAACTTACCGAAATAATTGACATAAAAATTCGTGTTAATAAGTCTTTTCTATGCATTAAATTTTACCGCCTTCTATAATTTAACCACATTATAAAACATTTTGTTTTATTTGTCAATATAACAAAATGTTTTGTGTATAATATCTTCATATGAAAATATAGGGTGATTTGTTTGAAATACAATCGCATAAGAGAATTACGGGAAGACAACGATTTACGGCAATGTGATTTGGCTAAATATTTGAATTGCACTCAGGTTGCTTATTCTCACTATGAATTAGGAAAGCGTGACATCCCTACAGAAATCCTATCCGCTTTGGCTGATTTTTATAAAACTAGCGTTGATTATTTGCTCGGTCGTACCGATAAAAAAGAACCTTATCCTAAAAGAGACATAAAATCATAAAGCAACCTATTTCCAAGGTTGCTTTCAATTTTATAACTACACACAACAAAAAGGGTTGTCTTTACGACAACCCTTTTTAATATGTTTAATTGTAAGCTAAATCAGCAATTAAGCGAAAATTGCCTTCTTAACCATAAGGTAGTCAGCAGCAGTATACTTGCCGTCGCCGTTCATGTCGCAACGAAGTGCTGCAGTTTCCTGATCCTTAAGATCTTCTACAGAACGCATGCTGAACACAAGCTGCTTGATGATCATATAGTCGGTTGCGGTAAGCTCACCGTTGCCGTCAGCATCGCCGAGAACATATTCGGGAGCATCGGAATAATAGCAAGCGAACATCCAAGCGTCTTCGAGGTCGCCGCCTACCCAGCCTTCTTCGCCATACCAGCCCTGTTCTTCGCCAACCTTGGTGAACATTTCAACCAAGTCAACTGTCAAGGGATAGAGGTATGTGTCAGCGTCTGCACAGTTCATATATGCTTCGAATGCAGTGTTGTAATCAACCTTTGCGATTACATTGCCTTCTTCGTCATAGATGATATCCTTCAACTGACCGTAGCCGTATGCAGATACCAAGGACATCAAGGTGTCATTGAGGTTAGCATAAAGGATAGGACCGTCAACAGAATTGAGGTGATAGAAGCCGTCTTCGCCGAGAACTGCGGTATCAACGATTTCATCGAAGGTATCAACATAAAGAAGTGCGTCAGCATCGCCTTCAAATGTGAAATCTTCGGGAGTTACTACGTTTTCGTAGATTGTCCATTGAATTTCTTCCTTGATTACTTCTTCATATTCAATAGTGATAGTAGCAACATTGGTGTCTGCCAAAACGCCAACCATAATTGCCTGACCAACGCCTGTGCATTCCCATTCAAAGGAATTAGCGTTAACATTGTCTGCGGAGGGCTCGAACTGAACCCACATATCCTGGTAGCTTACGATACCAAGCATGCTGTTTTCAGAGGAGAAGGTATATTTGCCTTCTGCTTCGGGAGTGAAGATATAAACTGTGTAAACATAATCGCTGCTTACTGTGTAATCATTTGTACCTACAACAAGAGGAGTTTCGCTGATTTCGTAGCCTTCTTGAGGTTCAACGGGAGGATCAACAGGATCTTCACCGCCGGATTCGCCGTCAACTGTGAAAGCTGTGGTGAATACTACTGTGCCGTTGCCGGGAGTATAAACATCGTAATAATCATATTCTGCATTATAAGAAGGAACAGATATACCAAGCATGATTACGTCGCCTTCAGCAACTGTAAGGCTCTGTGCATTCTTGTCATCCTCGCCCCAGCCTGTGCTGAAATTGTAAACAATATCGCCGTGCTGAAGATTATATGTCCAGCCGTCTGCGGAAAGCTCTGTGTCGATTGTAAAATCGAGAGTACCATTGCCGGTAGCTGTCCACATATACCAATATTCGTTGCCTTCTAATTCCTTAGTTACGGTAGTGTCGATAGGCAAAGTATCGGGGTTAGACTGAGCGCCGAAAGGCATATTTCCGAGAGTTACGGTATATGTTTGTTCGCTTTCGGTGTTGTTAACGATAGAGAACTGAGCTGCGCCGAAGTATGCTGCAATTGTTGCAGAACAAACGCCCTCGGTATCCCAAGTAGGCATCCAACCGGTAGAATAACCGAAGCCGGTTTCGCCTGTAACAGTCAACATATAATCAACCATCATCTGAGGAAGAGTTGCTTCAATATAATACTGTGTACCTGCGGGAACGGTAACCTCAACGGGAACATCAATTGCCAAAGTAATTGCTTCGGGATTGCTCTGAGTACCCAAGGGGAATATAAGCTCAACGGTATATTCCTGTGCAGCATCGCTATTGTTTGTTATAGCAAATGCACAGCAACCGTATGTGCTGCTATATCCGTAAATATCGGATTCTACAACACCGTCAACAGCGGAAATTGCTTCGCCTTCCAAATATGCACCTGCGCCGTCCTCGGTGCAGATAGAAACAGCAAAGTCACCTTCGCCGGTAACCTTAAAGCCTGCGGAAGCGTCATATCCAACGCCAATTTCATAAAAAACAGTTGCGCCTGCTTCAACAGTTACAGTTGCGCCGTTTTCAATGTAATAATCCATCGAGGGAACAGCAACAGCATCGCCTGCAGCAGCAAGAGCAGACATAGGCATAAGTGTAATAACCAATGCCAAAATAAAGCTTAATGCTTTTTTCATAAGAATTTTCCTCCTAAATTTATTAAAAATTGCCAATTTTTTAATAATCCAAGCAATTTTTTATCATTTTATCACAAAAAAGTGAATTGTGCAAGAGGCGAAATAATATTTTTGTCAAAAATTAAACGTAATTTGCGCTCCAGGTAATGTCTGCCGCAGGTATCTTGCCTCTGCGGTTTGCAAGTGCGCCGACCTGAATAATAAGCTCGTCACCCTGCTGAACGCTGATTTCAACATATTTGTTTCCGTTTTCGTCAACCAAGGTTGAATCGTCGGAATCGTCAATACAAACCTGAACCGAACCGTTATTATTTGTAACGCGGAGAACGCTATCGGATGTTGCAGACATATAGAAACGGATTGTACCGCTATTTTCTGCAATATGCTTATAATAATAACCTACTTCCTGACCTGCCTCAAGCTCGGCAAGGTAATCAACGCCTGTGTCCTCAGCGATTTCGGGATTAGCATAGCTTCCCAAAGGATTTTGGAACACCATTTCAAAATAGGTCTTATTAGACGAGCTGTTTCCTATCTCTAATGTAATAGCCTCGTTTGCCATTGCATTATCAAGCTCGATTGTTACCTTTCCGTTAACAGGCTTATAGGTCTTTCCGTTATAAACAACATAAGCATCGGGGTCATCAATAGTCATTATCAATCCGCCGATACGGTAAAAGCTGTAATAAGAGGAGGAATTACCGTCAATAGTCCAGGTATATGCCTTCATGGATTCGCCGTCGGGAATAACAAGGTAAGGGTCGCTTTCGGTACCTGTACCGATTGCATCCTCGGTAGGCTCATTCAATTCGGGCTCGGACACATCGGGCTCGG
>JAZSFY010000332.1:0-2700 GCA_045532415.1 Eubacteriales bacterium
ATACGTAAGCATCAGCCCAATGCCATTATCGTGAACAACACGGGCACTTCTGCGAGAGGCATGGTTGGCAACCCGGAAATAGACAGCGTTACGTTCGAGCAGGGGCGCCCCACGCCGATGGATAGAGAGGGTATGCCCAAATACCTCGCGGCGGAGATGTGCCACACCATGAACGAGCATTGGGGCTTTGGCGGTGCCGACCTCAACTATAAATCCTCCGCGAGCCTTATAGAAACGCTTTGCTCTTGCCGCAAGGTTGGCGCAAATTACCTTTTGAATGTAGGGCCCGAGGGCGATGGCAAAATTCCTTTCATGCAGGAGGCTTTGCTTTATACAATAGGTGAGTGGGTAAAGAAAGCAGGAGATTGCATATACAAGGGCAAGCCGTGCGGCGTTTTGGGCGAAAACAAAAATTTTGCGCTCGAAGCAGACGGCAAGCTATATTTCTTCGTGCACGACCTGACTATAATCGGAAACGAGAACGTGACTGTTGCGGGCGGCGGCGCAGGCGACAAGCTCTTTAATGGTGTTAAGGGCAAAATAAAGAGCGTGAAATGGCTTGATAACGGCGAAAAGCTTGCTTTTTCTCAAGATGGCGATAACGTTACGATAGACTGCACGGGTTATCCCTACGGCACAAACCTTGTAGTGCGCGTGGCAGAAGCCGAAATGGAATAAAATTTTTAAAAAAATTTCAAAAAACTATTGCAATTTTAAAATGAGTGTGCTATAATATTATCCGTTAATGGCCCGTTGGTCAAGCGGCTAAGACGTAGCCCTCTCAAGGCTGAATCATGGGTTCGATTCCCGTACGGGTCACCAAACGTAACAAATCCGAACTATTTCGTCAATCGAAATTGGTTCGGATTTGTTTTTTTATTTAATTATCCGTATTAAAGCTACAAATACCGCCAAGAGCTATTGGTTGCTCTCGGCGGTGTTTACTATTTATAGGTACATATACGCACCAATAACTCGGCTTGTGTTTTCATCATATTTGAGCCAACCGTTATTCAGCGCCTCATTAAGAATATAGGTTCTTCCAAATATATTGTTACGACACGCGAAAATGCACAGATTCTCGTTTTTTGATATTGTTGCAGGAAGGTCTTCTACCGTTACCTTGTATGCAAATTCAGACACTTCTTTCAATATTCTACGAATTTCTGTAACTGTATTTACAATGGGATTTCTTTCGGTATCGGTGAACTCCGCAAGATATTCTCCACTTTCTTTTCGCTGAAATACAATTATAGCAGGTTTATATCCTGATTCAGTTTTTGTAATATAACCATATTCAAGCAGTTTTTTAATCCAACAATCTTCGCATTCATTCCACTTACCATCCGCCACAGATTTCAGCGTTAACGCCTCATCATGGCTAAGATATTCAGGTGTGTTTTTAAAAATATCCTTATATTTGAATTTAAACTGCTGGAATTTAACAGCAGGTTTATCCTTTCGCTCTATCGGTACTCCGTGAAGTCCCGTCCAAGGAATATCGGGAATATCACATTTTTGATACCCTACTATATCCCATCTGCCATTATCGGGACGATTGGTATAGGCAAATTCTTTATTTGGAGGCGTAGAATACCTAATCTTATCGAATGTATGCATCAAAAGCGTCCACTTAGCATCTTCGTAGGTCTGATAATCTCCGTAATAACGAATACCGTGAGCCTCACAAGCTTTGGTAAAATCGTCAACAAGTTTTGTAAAAAGTTCTGTGACCCTCCCGATTACACGGTAATTATAATCCCATACCTTTTCACGAGCATTTTTACTGATAATCGGAAACGCTGTTTCGTATTTGTCTTCATTTTTAATTAAAAATGTTTCCTTTGTTAAATAATCAAGCTCATCCTCCATATAAGGGAGTGCAATTCCAAGTTCGATTGAGAGTTCTTCTGCTGTCGATGGGTTTCCGTAAGCCTCCAAAAAAATATTTTCATAGAGTTTGTGTTTCAGCACATTCCAAGGTTGCCCTTTATTTCCGAAAGAATTGCAGCTACACGTAAAATCTACTTCCTCGGGTTTATAGCTTCTTACTCCAAATTCTCTTGCCATATCCATACCTTCTTTCAAAATTTTTCTTGCACGGAGAAGCCGTGACTTCACTGTATTTACAGAAAGCGAGAGCGCAGATGCAATCTCACGAACATTTTTATTTTCGATGTAATAGGCAACTACGATGTTGCGGTAATCACTTTTGATGAACGCAAGCCCACGCCGAAGCAAAGCAATTTGCTCCTTAAGTACCATTTCATCAAGAACGCTTTCGCCCTCGTCCTCTATTTCATAATCACCGATATCGGATGCGCTTTGCATTTCGTTTTTATCATGCTTTTCTTTTGCCCATGACGAGTAGCGGTTGCGCGCAATCTGCCAGACCCACGCCGAAAAGCTTGTTGGAATAATCCCTTTGTTCAATGCCGTGATGATCTGTAGCGCAATATCCTGTGTCAAATCCTCCGCTTCAACGTGGCTTCCCGTCTTTTTTAGGCAGAAATAAAACAGCTTTTCCATATAGTTTTCGGCAAATTCAGCTGTCAGCCCATCGCGCATTTCGTTCGCCGTTTGCATTTTCTCGCCTCCTTTCATACATATAGTGTGGCTTTTTTGAATTTGGGTGCATCCATTTATAAAATTATACCATAATTTTTTATTTTTTCTATAAAAACTAAAACATTAACTTCA
>JAZSFY010000089.1:0-2715 GCA_045532415.1 Eubacteriales bacterium
CTCACAGAACGACATGGCTACGATCCGACTTTGTTTTGGGCGTTTTGCTTGCGGTGGGTCTTTTTATATGGCTTCCTACATTTATCGGTGATTTGTTTATCGATAATATCCGTATGGGCGATGTTGCCGAGGGTGTTGTAAGAAGTGTTGTTGAAGGCGTTTTGAAAATAGTCATTTTCATTCTTTACATTTGGCTGACGGCATTTATTCCCGATATGAAAAGGGTTTATATGTATCACGGTGCCGAGCATAAAAGCATTTTCTGCTATGAAAAGGGCTTGGAATTAACCGTGGAAAACGTTAAAAAGCAATCAAGATTCCACCCCCGTTGCGGAACCTCCTTTATGTTCGCTATGCTTCTTCTTTCTATTTTTATCGGCATAGCATTCCTTTGGCCTATTAAAACTGTTTGGCTCAGAAGCCTTTTGAAGCTTTTGCTTCTTCCCTTTACCGTAGGCATAGGATATGAATTTATCCGTTATGCAGGCAGACATGACAGCAAAATTATCCAGATTCTCTCAAAGCCCGGTCTTTGGATGCAGAATCTTACAACAAAGGAGCCCGACGATTCTATAATCGAGGTTGGTATAACCTCGTTGAAATGCGCTCTTCCCGATGATTTCCCCGGCTTTTACGAGGAAATGCTTGAAAAGCAAAAGGAAGAAGAAAAGGAAAACGAGGAGCCTAAGGAGGAAGCAGATGAAGCTGAGAGAATACAGGAATAAGCTTAGGGAAATGCTTGCAAGCATCTCTCCCGAGGAAGGCGATGTTATTGCCGATATGCTTCTTTGCGAGGCATTGGAAACCGAAAGAGGTCATCTTTTGGCGCACCTTGATGACGATGTTTCCCGTTCAATCGACCCATTTATAAGCGGAGCTGTTTTCGAGCTTTCTATGGGCAAGCCCTTGCAGTATGTTTTGGGTAAATGTAATTTTTACGGCTATGAGATTCATGTTGGCGACGGTGTTTTTATTCCCCGAAGCGATACAGAAATCGGCGTAAAGGCTGCATTGGGGCTTTTGAAGGACGGCGACCTTTTTGCTGATATATGCAGCGGAAGCGGCTGCATCGCCAAGGCAATAGCTGCAGAAAAGCCCACAGTAAGCGGATATGCACTGGAGCTTTCGAGAAAGGCTTTGCCCTATACCGAAAAGAACCTTGCCGACCAAAAGAATGTGTCTGTCCGCCGCTTTGATGCCTTGGACGAGGATGACTATATCGACCTTGCGGGAGTTTTGGAAAGACCATTGGATTTGGTTATCTGCAATCCGCCCTATATTCCCACAGACGATATTGCAACATTGGAAACACAGGTTGCAGGCTTTGAGCCTGAAACTGCCTTAGACGGCGGCGAGGACGGCTTGAGATATTACCGCATGGTTACAGCCTTGGTGCCTCATATTTTGAAAAGAAACGGTATACTTATCTATGAAATAGGCATAGGTCAATGCGAGGATGTTTCCAAAATACTTCAGGAAAACGGTTTTGATGTGGCGGTAATTGCCGATTACGGAAAGATAGACAGAATACTTGTTGCGAAAAAACCTGAAAATTAATATTGACAACCTACAAAATCCGTACTATTATTATATATTATAATAGTATGGATTTGTTTTTTATGAAAAGAATAGAATCGCGCAATAATCCCACAGTAAAATTTATAAATTCACTTTCTGCAAAAAAAGAAAGAGAGCAAAACCGTCTTTTCTATTTTGAAGGGGTTCACCTTTTGGAGGAATATCTCCGTGCAGGCAGAATACCCTATTGTGTCCTTGTCCGCGAGGATGTTTTTTCACGTTATAGGGATTTGATTAATTCTGCCCAATGTGAGATTTATGAGGTTACCTCTTCTGTTTATGATAAGCTTACCGATGAAAAAGCCCCTCAGGGAATTTTTACGGTTTCGGGTTTTCTTCCCAATGTATTCAAGCTTGATGAAGGCAATGCGGCGAGCATTAAGGGCAATTCAATCATTCTTGCCGATTTGCAGGATAACGGCAATGTGGGTACTGTTATAAGAACTGCCGCCGCAATGGATTGCGCTGTGCTTCTTTGCGGTAAATGCGCGGATATTTATTCTTCCAAAACCGTCAGGGCAACAATGGGCGCTCTTTTTACAAATAACATCTATCTTTGCGATGATACAAAAAGGGCTGTTTCACTTCTTCAGCAAAGGGGAAAGCGTGTTATCGCATCTGCATTAACAGATAAAGCAGAGGTTTTGGGAAAATTCCCCATACTTGAAAATGATTCCTTTGTTGTCGGAAACGAAGGTCAAGGTCTTTCGAAAGAGGTTATCGATTCCTGCGACCTTACTGCAATAATCCCCATGTCGGGCAAAACCGAAAGCCTTAATGCTTCCATAGCGGCATCTATGCTCCTTTGGGAGGCAAAAAGGGGGAATATCTCTTGAAGGATTCCATACTCTATATTTGGCTTCAGCTTTCCCTCGGTATTTGCAGTAGGCTGACAAACGAAATTTTCCCTAAATTCGGCTCTGTGGCTGAAATATATAATTCCTTGGATTTCTCCTTTCTCGGAGAAAAGCGAGGGAAATATATTAAACGTCTTGAAAATAAGGATACTTCCCAAGCCTTTGAGATTTTCAAAATGTGCGAATCAAAGGGAATTGAGATAACCGGATATTATAATGAGCGTTATCCCGATTCATTAAGACAAATCGAAGCCTGCCCTGCTGTTTTGTATAAGTCGGA
>JAZSFY010000164.1:0-2230 GCA_045532415.1 Eubacteriales bacterium
GCTCACGTGACACTCCAAAAGCTTGGTTGCACCCTCTCCGTCTCCCGCAATCATGCGGCAAAGATGTACCGTAACCGTGTTGAGTGCCTGCATAAACGCAGTAAAATCCTCACCCTCGCAGGTGATCTCCTCGTTGCCCGCCATACCGTTGGCAAGCACGGTGACCATATCGTTGGTCGAAGTGTCTCCGTCTATACTAATCATGTTGAAGGTATTGGCAATATCACCCGACAACGCTTTTTGCAGCATATCGGAGGAAATAGCGGCATCGGTGGTAATAAAGACCAGCATAGTCGCCATATTGGGATGAATCATACCGCTTCCCTTGGCAATACCGCCGATTTTACAAATCTTTCCGCCGATTTCAAATTCAACAGCGATTTCCTTTTTAATTGTATCTGTGGTCATAATACCCTCTGCCGCAGAAGCACCGCCGTCGGCAGAAAGACCCTTTACAAGCTCGTCCATGCCGTTGGCAATAGGCTCCACATCCAAGGGCTGACCGATAACACCTGTGGAGGCAACAACAACGTCGGTTGCGTCAATAGACAATGCCTTGCCCACAAGAGCACACATTTCCTCTGCAACCTGCTCGCCGCCTGCATTACAAGTATTTGCATTACCGCTGTTGCAGATAATTGCCTGAGCATATCCGTTAGAAATGTTACGCTTGGTAACAGTCAAGGGAGCGCCCTTTACAAGATTGGTAGTATAAACTGCAGCGGCAGAAGCCTTTGCTTCGCTGAAAATGAGGGAAAGGTCTTTTTTGATTTTATTCTTACGGATACCGCAATGTATTCCGTTTGCGGTAAAGCCTTTTGCGGCACAAACGCCGCCATCTATTATTTTCATTAAGGTTATCTCCTTATATGTCCAGCCCTGTGGCTTCATCCACACCGAGCAAAATATTCATGTTCTGAATGGCTGCGCCCGAAGCGCCCTTGCCGAGATTGTCAAAACGGGAAACAAGCAATATTCTTTCCTCGTTACCCCAAACTGTAACCTCCATGTCATCTCTGCCGCTGAATTTGCAAGCAGAAAGGAAGCCTGATTCGTCAGCATTTTCATTAAAGCTGACCAATCCCGATTTATAATAATCGCGGTATACGTTCTTAATTTCCTCGATACCGCCCTTTACTTGATTGGAAAACAGAGGAACTGTTACCTCCATACCCGAATAGAAGGGAGCAACGATAGGACAGAAAATAGGAAGCTCGTTAATTTTGCAAACAGCCTTCATTTCCTTCAGATGCTTGTGCTGTTGGGTAAGACCGTACATTCTGGGAGCCGAAAGAAGCTCGTCGGGCTCTTCTTCATATTCGGCAATCATTTTTTTGCCGCCTCCCGAGTATCCCGTCAAGGATGTGCAGGTCAATGCAACATCTTTATCAAGAAGTCCCGAAGCGACCAAGGGCTCAACAAGAGCAACAAACCCGCTTGCGTGACAGCCGGGGTTTGCAATTCTCTTGGAATTACGGATGTTTTCCCTATTCTTACCGCCCAAAAGCTCGGGAAAGCCATAGGTCCAATCGGGATTAACACGGTGAGCCGTGGAGGTGTCGATAATCGCTGTATTAGGATTTTCAACCAAGGAAACAGCCTCGATCGCCGCCGCATCAGGCAAGCAGAGGAAGGAGATATCAGAGGAATTTAACGCTTCCTTTCTTGCGTTAATATCCTTTCTTGTTTCCTCGGGAAGAATTATTAAATTAATATCTTTTCTTGCGCTTAAGCGCTCGTAAATACGCAAGCCTGTGGTTCCTGCGCTACCGTCTATAAATATATTTGTCATTTGGAAAGCATTCCTTCCACATATTCGATTTGATTGATTACCGATTCAACACAGGTACCGCCAAGAGAAATACGCTTGTTAACACAGGTTTCCAAGGAAATTTCATTAAAAATATCTTCTTCGAAAAGGTCGCTGTATTGCTTATATTCTTCAAGAGTTAATGTTTCGAGAACGCATTTGCGCTTGATACATTCACCAACGATGGTTCCCGAAATTTTATAGGCAGAACGGAAGGGCATTCCCTTCTTAACAAGATAGTCTGCCAAATCGGTAGCGTTAATAAAGCCTTCCTGAGCCGCACGCTTCATATTATCGGGAAGGACACGCATTGTTGCGATCATGGGTATAGCAATTTCCAAGCACATTTTTACAGTATCAACTGCATCAAATATGCCCTCCTTATCCTCCTGCATATCCTTGTTATAAGCAAGAGGAAGA
>JAZSFY010000096.1:0-9349 GCA_045532415.1 Eubacteriales bacterium
AGGCGTAAAGATTCTTTCGGCAAAGGTGGAAAAGGTCATCGCAAGCGACCATTTCCCCATAACCGCAGAATTTGAGCTTTAATTAAATATTTTGAGCCTGTTGTGAATCCCAAGGATTTACAATAGGCTCTCTTTTTTTATAAATAAACAAATAATAATTGAGGTATTTTCACGAATGAATAAACATAAATAAATTAAAAGACGATAAAGAAAAACCGATTCTCCTTTTCGCTGAAAATGATTCCTCTCTTATTTGTATTTTTCCCTTTATTTCAAAGGTTTTTGACCAATTGATAAAATTACGAACTTCTGTTTGGTGACATAATTACGAAATTTTTCACATTAATCAACGGTATTCGATATAGAAAAAGGTCGAAATCCCTTGAAAAATAAGGATAGTAACGGTGGTCAAAATGACGAAAGCGCCCTTTGAAAAACTTTTTATTATTTATCCCCTCTATTGAAATTTTTTACTGTGTTTATTATAATATAGTTAAAATCAGAGGCGAATTGTGGAGCGTTGTGGTGCGAAAATCCACAAAATGGCAATCTAATGGTGCGAGAGAGGAGGAATGACCGATGTTTTACGGAGAATACCGACATAATATCGATACCAAGGGACGTCTGTTTATTCCTGCTAAATTGCGTGAAAAATTAGGAGAGGAATTTATTTTCTCCCGCGGACTTGATAAATGTATCTGCATTTATCCCATGGAAGAATGGAAACGCTTTACCGAAAAGCTGGAAACACTTCAAATTGCCAAGGAACGCCATGTTCGCCGTTACTTTTATACAGGTGCCTATGAGGGTGCAATCGATGCTCAGGGCAGAGTAACCGTATCTCAGCTTTACCGAGAATTTGCAGGCTTGGATAAGGAAGTAGTAATCGTTGGCAACTGCACACATTTGGAGCTTTGGTCTGCGACAGGCTGGGAAGAAGAGCAAAGCCTTATGAGCAGCGAAGAAGTTACAAATGCACTTATAGAAATAGGATTCTAATATGGAATTTTCACATATTTCGGTTTTACTTTATGAAACCGTTGATTCATTAAATATAAAGCCCGACGGAATTTATGTTGATTGCACACTTGGCGGTGCAGGACATACATCTCTCATCCTTTCGAGATTAGGCGAAAAGGGAAGGGTTATCGGCATAGACAGAGATGATGATGCTCTGAAAAATGCTGCAGAAAAGGTTAAGGATTCCCGTCTTATAACAGTTAAGGATAATTTCGAAAACCTGGCTTCTGCTGTTGCCGAAGCAGGCTTTGAAAAGGTCGACGGAATAATAATGGACCTTGGCGTTTCCTCTCATCAGCTTGATGTTGCAGAAAGAGGCTTTTCCTATATGCAGGATGCTCCTCTTGATATGAGAATGGACCAAACCTCGCCGTTGACAGCCTACGAGGTCGTAAATAATTATTCCGACCGTGAATTAATCAGAATATTGCGCGATTACGGAGAGGAAAGATTCGCTCCCTCTATCGTATCAAAAATATGCTCTGCGCGTGAAGCAGCTCCTATCGAAACAACACTTCAGCTTGCAGATATAATCACATCGGCAATTCCCAAAAAGTTCCGTATGGAGGGTGGACATCCTGCAAAAAGAAGCTTTCAGGCTATAAGAATCGAAGTAAACGGCGAATTGGATTGTATCCCCAAGGCTATCCAATCGGGTGCCGAGATTCTTAACAAGGGCGGAAGAATGTCAATAATCAGCTTCCATTCCTTGGAGGACAGACTGGTAAAGAATGGCTTTAAAAAGCTCGAAGACCCCTGCGAATGCCCCAAGGATTTTCCCGTTTGTGTCTGCGGAAAAACTCAAATCGTAAAGATAATAACCAAAAAGCCGATTCTTCCTTCCCAAGAGGAATTGACGGCTAATTCTAGATCTCATAGCGCAAAATTGCGCGTATGTGAAAAAATATAAGGAAAGGTGATAAAAATGCAAACAAACATGACTTCACAACCTAATCGCTCTACCTCCGGTCGAAATACAGCGAACCAAAAGGCTGTTGCGGTAAAAAAGGGGAATAATGTAAAAGCTGTGAATAAAAAGTCTGTTAAAAAGCGCGCAACCAAGCTACATGCAGTTCGCAGCCTTAGCGTAATCGACGTAAAGAATAAAGAAAAAGCGCCTTTTCCTTGGTCTGTTGTTGTAACAGCGATTCTTTTCACCTGCCTTTTCTTGTTTATGATGATGAACTATGCTGAGGTTGATAAATACAGAAGCGAAATTGCCGACCTTGATTCTGATATTGCAACATTGGAAAAACAGCAAAATGACCTTCAGGTAACATTGGGCAATAAATATGACCTTAAGGAAATCGGAGACTATGCTACCGATGTGTTGGGCATGGTACCCAGCAACCAAATCAATGACCGCCATGTTATAACAATCGAGCAGAACGATAAAACCGAAATGTATAACTATGAGGAAGAGGAAGACGATGGACTTGGCTTCCTGCTCACAGGATTTGGCGAAATATTTAAGGATTTTATAAATTAAATCTCAAAATGCACTATACATTTAAAATGTAATGTGTTACAATATAATTCGGTATTAAATTTAAAAAACGGAATATATTTATACAAAGGGTAACGAGATGTGCGGTGAAATGCCGTATTAATCCTCATTACCCATTTGTCATCTAAATAAAGGGGTTCTTTCATGTCAGGCGAAAAGTATAAATTTACAACATATAGCGGAAACCGCGTTGCAATAGTCCGCGGCAAGATTGCTCTTGCGATTATTTTTGCAATGATGATCGGTATATGCGGCCGCTTTGGATATCTTCAGCTTGTAGACCCTCACGATTACCGTACAGCCGCACTTGACCAATATACAAGCTCGGTAACAATTTCTGCTAAGCGAGGAGCTATTTATGCCAATGATGGCGCAACCGAGCTGGCTGTCAGCGCAACAGTTTATAATTGCTTTATCTCTCCCTATGAAAACAAAAAGCTTGCCGAGGATTCTGCCGATACCTCCGAGCCTAAAACCGAATCTCAGATATTAAACCATGTTGCAGACAACCTTTCTGCAATTCTTTCGGTAGACAGAGAGGAAATTATCGCCAAGGGACAGAGAACCAATTCTCAATACCAAATGATAAAAAAATTCCTCACCGAAACCGAGGAGGATGCAATCCGCGCCTTCGTTGACGAAAACGATTATGTTTATATTGTTAACCTAGAGGAAACCACCAAGCGTTATTACCGTAACGGTACTTTTGCCTGCCACCTTCTTGGCTTTACAGGTACAGATAACCAAGGCCTTTCGGGTATAGAAGCGGTTTACGATTCATATCTTTCGGGTGTTGACGGCAAATCTGTAAAGGCTGCTGACGGTTATGGTAACGAATTGGATTCGGGTGTAGGCTCCACATATATTCCTGCAACCGACGGCTTGAATGTTGTTACAACATTGGATTGGAGCATCCAAAACACCGTTGAAAAATATATTCTTCAGGCTTATGAAGAGCATAAACCCGAAGGCAGAGTAGAATGTATCGTTATGGATGTTGATAACGGCGAAATCCTTTCCTCTGCAATCTATCCTAACTTTGACCCTAATAATTATACAACCCTTACAAGCCATTACCAAGAGAAATATAGCTTGTTTGAAGGTACAGATGATGAACGTTCCGCATATAAAAATGAGCTTCTTTATGAAATGTGGAACAATACTATCGCAACCCAAACCTACGAGCCCGGTTCTACCTTTAAAATTATAACAAGCGCTATGGCTTTGGAAGAAAACGCCATTAGCTATGAAACAACAACCTTTAACTGTACAGGTGTCATCAGCGTCGGAAGCACTTCCATTCACTGTCACCATGTAGGACACGGCTTGCAGAACTTTAGCGAAGCAATTAAGAATTCCTGCAACCCTGCCTTTGTTCAAATCGGTACTGCAGTAGGTATAACAAACTACAAAAAGTATTTTGAAGAATTTGGATATTCAAAGGTTACAGGAAGCGACCTTTTGGGTGAAGTTTCCTCTATTTATTACGGAACAACAGGCTCTCAGTTCGAGGCATTGGAGCTTGCGATTTATTCCTTCGGTCAGACCTTTAAGGTTACGCCTCTCCAGCATCTCCGTGCGATGACAGCTGTTGCAAACGGAGGCTATCTGGTTGTTCCCCATACAGTAAAATCCTTGGTTGATAATAACGGCAATACCGTTAAAACCTTTGATTATCCCACAGACCGTCAGGTTGTTTCTCAGGATACCTGCCAAAAAATCATAAACAGCCTTATTAACTCAACAAAAAATGCTTCTGTAAGCGGATATAATATAATTGCTAAAACAGGTACCTCAGAAAAACGAGATACCGAAGATACAAAAGACTATATAAGCTCCTGTGTAGCCTTTGCACCTGCCGAGGACCCTCAGGTTGCTGTTCTTGTTTTGGTTGATCAGCCTACCTCAGGTCAGTTCTATGGTTCTGCGGTTGCGGCTCCTATCGTTTCAAATATACTTTCCGAGGTTCTTCCTCACCTTGGCATAGCACCTAATGTTGACACCGATAATAAGGTAACTATTCCCAACTTTGTTGCTAAAACCGTTGAAGAAGCCCGCGAAATTATTGAGGGCTTGGGACTTGAATGTATCGTTCGCGGCGAAGGCGATGAAAATTCGATTATTGTGGACCAGTTCCCCAGAGTAGATACGGTTCTCACCGAGGACGGCGTAGTTATCATCTATACAGAAGGTACAGAAATTCTTGCAGATGCAAAGGTTCCCAATGTATTGGGATGCTCGCCTTCGGTTGCTATCGAAAGAATAGTTAATGCAGGCTTGAATGTTTCTATAAGCGGTATTTTCAATGATGACCATACAAATTGTACCGTTGTTTCTCAATCTGTTTCCGCAGGGGAATATGTATTGCCGGGTACAATAATAGAATTGGAATTCTTGTATGAGGAAGATATAGAATAATGAAATTTACTCTTGATTATATTAATTCTGCCGTAGGCGGTGTCATGTCCGATACCGCCTGTGGCGAACGTCAGGTTTCCGGCTTCTTTACCGATAGCAGAAATCCCTCGTCGGATAAAATGTTTCTTGCAATACGCGGCGAGCGCGTTGACGGAAATAGCTTTGTGCCTTCTCTTTTAGAAGGAGGTTATTGCGCTGTAACAGACCGACAGGAAAACCTTTCCTTAAAGGGCGATGTTATCCTTGTTCCCGATGTAAAAAAAGCCTTGCAGGACCTTGCTGCCTTTTATCGTGACACTCATTTATGTAAAATTCCTTTTGTTGGAATAACAGGCTCGGTAGGGAAGACAACCACAAAGGAAATGGTGTCCTTGGCTCTTTCCTCCTCCTTGAATGTTCATAAAACAAAAGGGAATTTCAATAGCCAAATCGGTTTGCCCCAAACAGTTTTGGATTGCGAGTCTGATGTTGACTGTGCTGTTGTTGAGCTTGGTATGAATATGCCCGGCGAAATGGAAAGAATCAGCCGTTGTGCAAAGCCCGATATTTCCATTGTAACAAATGTAGGATATTCACATATTGAAAATCTTGGAACAAGAGAAGCAATTCGAGATGAAAAGCTTAAGATTGCATTCCATTCAAAGGACGATTCGATTCTTTTGTTAAACGGCGATGAACCGTTGCTGAGAAATAACCCTCTTGATAATAAGAAGGTATATTATGTTTCCGAGTCCGATTCATCCTGCGATTCCTTTGCTTCTGATATAACCGAAACAACCTACGGCATCTCCTTTACCGCACATATATTCGGCGAAGCAGTTGACGTAAAGCTTAATGTTTCGGGCAGACATTTTGTTCTCAATTCGCTTTTTGCTCTTTCTGCGGCAGCTTTGCTTAAGCTGGATATAATAAAAGCTGCGGCTTCTCTTTCAAGCTATGAAAGCGACGGTAAACGTCAATTTGTTTACGAAGCAGACGGTCATACTATAATTTCCGATTGCTATAACGCTTCTCCCGAATCTATGAAAGCGGCTCTTTCGGTTTTGAAAACCGCAAAGGGAAGACGTATTGCTGTTTTGGGAGATATGCTTGAATTAGGTAACGAATCTGAAAAACTTCATAAATTGGTAGGAAGCTACATTAAGGATTCTGCCGATATTCTTGTTACATTCGGGGATATGGCAAAATATATAGCTCAAGAAAGCGGTATTTCTCAAACCTATTCTTTCTCTCTTGATGAAAGAGATGAATTGAATAAATTACTTAAAGAAATCATAAAAAAGGGTGATACAGTTCTTTATAAAGCCAGCAACAGTATTAAGCTTGGCAACTCTATCATCTGATTAAGAGGTGAAATTTATGAATATCAACATAATTTACGGTATATCTGCCGTTCTGGCATTTGTTCTCGGTGTTATACTTTATAAAATCTTCATTCCTCTTTTGCGTAAAGTAAAGCTTGGACAAAAGATATTGGAAATCGGCCCTTCCTGGCATAAGGCAAAGGAGGGAACACCCAATTTAGGCGGATTGTTTTTCATAATAGCATCTGCCGTGGGAATATTGGTTGGATTTTTGCTTCTTGGTATGAACCAAAGCAAATCCGCCGACTTTGCCGATAACATTAAATTTGCCTTGACTTATGTTATTTTCGCATTGTCCCAAGGCTTGATAGGCTTTGTAGATGACTATGTAAAGCTATTTAAAAAGCGTAATAAAGGCTTGAGCGCCGTTCAAAAATTGATTCTTCAGTTCTTAACCTCTGCTGTGTTCCTTTATGTGCTTGCTCTCGTTCGTCCTGATACAACTATCGAATTTCCTTGGGGTGCATCCCTCGACTTTGGCATATTCTATTATGTAATCATGCTTCTTGCTATAGTGTATATAATAAACTGTGCCAACCTTACCGACG
Source organism: Eubacteriales bacterium (assembly GCA_045532415.1). Classification (GTDB taxonomy): domain Bacteria; phylum Bacillota; class Clostridia; order Oscillospirales; family CAG-382; genus Coliplasma. The sequence goes on from JAZSFY010000096.1 coordinate 6,858, forward strand.
GTATCGACGGTCTTGCAGGCTCTATTGCATTTATAATCAGCGTAATGCTCTTGCTTTACGGTGTAGGCATAGGCGCTTCTGCTTCCTCTCCCGCTTTTGCAATCCCTGCTGCAGCGCTCTGCGGTGCGGTGTTCGCCTTCTTGGTGTTCAATTTTCATCCTGCAAAAATCTTCATGGGCGATACAGGCTCCCTTTTCTTGGGCGGCTTTATCGTTGGCGCCATAATGATGACAGGATACGAATTTCTTCTCCTTCCCGTAAGCTTCATTTGGATAATCGAGGGACTTTCTGTTGTTATTCAGGTGCTAAGCTTCAAGCTTACCGGAAAGCGTGTATTTAAAATGAGCCCTATCCACCACCATTTTGAAAAATGCGGCTGGAGTGAGGTTAAAATAGTTGCGGTATTCTCTGCGTTTACAGTAGTATTCAGCGCACTTACATATTATCTTCTTATAATCTGAAAAGGAATGTTTATATGGCATCCAAGCAAACCGAAAAAGCTGTTGCGGTAAAAGCACCTAAAAAAACGTTGGCGGTGGCTGACTCTAATAAAATTTACCGCTTGATTGCGGAAATCGATAGACCCTTGCTTATAGTCGTTATCGCACTTGTGTGCATCGGCTCGGTAATGGTTTTTTCGGCATCCTATGCTATTGCCGATACCCTATATGACGATTCCTATTTCTTTGCGCGTAGCCAGATTCAATGGGTATTCATCGGTATGGTGGTTATGCTTCTCCTTTCCCGTGTTCCCATTGCTCTTTATAAGCCCTTTGCTTATATTTTCTATGTGATAGTTCTTGCCTTGAATTTGGCGGTGCCTTATTTCGGTATTACAAAAAAGGGTGCTACACGTTGGTTCAGCCTATTGGGTATGGAATTTCAGCCCTCTGAGCTTTTGAAATTTGCATTAATTCTTGCTCTTGCAACCTATATAAGTAATAACGCGGCAAGAATGCGCTCCTTCCGCTTTGGCTTGATGCCTATAGCCCTCCTAACTGCACCTGCCTGCCTTGCAACGCTTCTTCAAAGACATATGTCTGCGACTATAATCCTTTTCCTTTTGGGCGTTGTAATGCTTTGGATATCGGGAACTAAACGCTTTTATTTCGGTATAGTTTTAGGTATCGGTGTTGTTTTCGTAATCGTTGCGTTAACCATTGGTATTCCTCTCTTGGAGGAATATATGCCTCACGTTTTAACTCGTCTTAAGATTTGGGAGGACCCCTTTGCTTATATGTCCTATGAATCGGGCGGTGAAGGGTGGCAGCCTGCCCAATCACTTTATGCAATAAGCTCGGGAGGCTTCTGGGGCTTAGGATTGGGACAGAGTAACCAAAAGCACGGCTATCTACCCGAACCTCAAAATGACTATATTTTTGCTGTACTTTGCGAGGAATTGGGCTTCTTTGGTGTAATGTGTGTTATCGCACTTTTCGGTGTTCTTGCCTATCGCGGCTTTAGAATCGCCGAAAAATCCACAAGCCGATTCAGCGCATTAATGTCAATGGGTATAACCTCACAGATAATTGTCCAAACGCTTTTGAATTTCGGCGTTGTTACAAATACCTTGCCCAGTACAGGTATTTCGCTGCCGTTCTTTAGTTACGGCGGTACCTCATTGACGATTCTTCTTGCAGAAATGGGAATAGTATTGTCAATTTCGCGTTTCTCTTGTGTTGAACAGGGATAAACTTATATAAAGGGTGTTTTATTAATGAAAGTAATTTTAAGCGGCGGCGGTACAAGCGGCCACGTTAATCCTGCTTTAAATATTGCCGATGCCTTAAAGGAAAGGTATCCCGATATAGAAATATTGTTTGTGGGAACCAAGCATGGTATCGAAAGCTCTCTTGTGCCCAAAAAGGGATATAATATTGAATATGTTGAGGTTTCGGGCTTTTCACGCAGCCTTTCTCTTAAGAATATTAAATCCGCATGGTATGCCTTCACATCTGTTTCTGCCGCAAAAAAGATAATCAAGAAATTTTCTCCCGACCTTGCTATCGGAACAGGCGGCTATGTTTCTTGGCCGACTCTTAAGGCGGCATCCAAGCTTGGTGTACCTACACTTATACATGAACAAAACGCATTCCCCGGCGTTACTACAAAAATGCTTTCCAAGGTTGTTGACCGTGTTTGTATCTCCTTTGGAGGAAGCGAAAAGTTTTTTGACGAAGCCAATCGTCCCAAGCTTGTCTTAACAGGCAACCCTGTTTCTGTTGACGGTATAACACGTAACGAAGCAAGAAAGATTTTGGGAATCTCTGAAACAGAACCCTATATACTTTCCTATGGAGGAAGCATGGGCGCCGAGCGAGTAAACGAATTGGTTTTCGAGCTTATGGAAAAATATTCCATACCTAATAAAATACGCCATACTCATGCCATCGGACGTGTAGGTATCGAAAAATTCTCTGCTATCGCAAAGGAAAAGGGATTTTTCGAGCATAAAAATCTCGAAATAAGCGAATATATTTATGATATGGCAC
>JAZSFY010000076.1:0-2993 GCA_045532415.1 Eubacteriales bacterium
CCTCGAAAAAAACGGGATTTTATTGTATTTAAACAATTAACGGTTTTAATAAATATTGTGTTTTTCCTTAAGGATTTTTGTTATGGTTTCTGCCATAAGGTCCATAAGCTTAATCATACCTTCCTCGCTTATTGTCAAAAACCTTTGGTTGGGATGAACCTGACAGCTTGAATAAAGAGTGACACAGTTTTTGACACGCTCGGTTATATCGTCATAATCGAAATAGTCAAGGTATGTATTGGGAAATTCGTCAACATTTTTCAAGAGCTGCAGGGGATAGAAGTCATGGTGCTTATCCATAAACCGAAAATCGATTTCATACCAGCCACCGCGAATCTCGGTTATGTTTGCCTTCCAATGGTCATGGCCCTTGCTGTTCATATAAGGGTGGATAACATCCTTTACAAAGATAGTATCTGTCAAAATGTGAACATAATATCCAAGGAAAAATGACCTTCTTTTAACATCATTTTCCTTTTCGCCATAGGTTAAATAGAATTGTGCATTGTCCTCAAAGCGTTGCTCGTAGCTGACGTTTTCACGCTTCCAATGGGAAACATCCTTTGGGGGAAGATAGGTAAAATCGTCAACCATTTTTCCGCTGTCGGGAGCGATAGAGCCCACATAATAGGCTGTTTCGTCAATTTCGGTATGAGAAATATTGTTTAATACTCGTTGAGAAACACGAAGATGAGTGACCCATGTTGCCATTAATAATCACCCTTTCCTGCACGCTCCATATCGCGTTTTGCGGTTTTTTCTGCTTCAACAGCACGCTTATCATAAAGCTTTTTACCCTTGCAAAGACCTATTTCAACCTTAACCCAACGGCCGCTGAAATACATTGAAAGGGGAATGATAGAATAGCCCTTTTGACCTACTGCGCCGAAAAGCTTGTCGATTTCCTTGCGGTGCATCAAAAGCTTGCGGTGGCGGTATGGGTCCCGATTAAAGATATTACCTTTTTCGTAAGGGCTTATATGGATGCCATAGGCGATAAGCTCGCCGTCATCAATACGGCAAAAGGAATCCTTCAAATTAACTCTGCCGCAACGCAATGATTTGACCTCGGTACCGAAAAGCTCGATACCTGCTTCGAATCGTTCGACAACGAAATATTCATGAAATGCCGCCTTGTTGTTGGCAATGTTTCTTTTTGCATCAGACATTCAAGCCTTTCCTCCTTCCGGTCAATTCTTCGTTTGGTTATTATACAACACTAATACAGAAAAATCAATATTAAATTTTACCCAATCCAATCTCAGCCTCAAAGCAAGGGGATTCGTTTGTGGTATTAAGGGCGTTAACAACAAATTTTCCGTCGATTTCTCCTACCGAAACCGAAAGCACATCGTCGATTTTTGCCTCGTGGCGGAAAATCACCACAACATCCTTAACATAATCTGTTTGGCGGTTATATTCGTCAATATAATCCATTGTAATATCAGAATAAACACAATTATTCAAATGGTCGTTTTCGTCAAGGTCGGAAAGACGGACACGTCTTTCGCCTCTGTTCTCCATTACCTCAGAAGCCTTGATTCCTCGGGGAATATCCAAGCTTCCGCAATCAATGCCCAAAGCTTCGATTTCAAAGGGGAAGTCACGAGGACGGATGATTTTTCTATCATCAAACTGAACCACAACCCATTGAGTTGTAGCATGGATAACCTTTTCGCCGTTACGGAAAAATTCAAATTCACGTTCCCATGTAACACCCTTAATGCTGTTATTAAAGGTCTTTACTGTAAGAACATCATAAGCGAAAACCGGCTTATTTACCGAAATGGCAAGCTTGGTCATAACAAAAACCATGTTTACCTTACGCATATCGTTATATGTAATTCCCATTTCGTCGCAATCCTCTCTTGCGAACTGCTGCATATAATGCTGAAGCGCCGAGGGCTTCATTGTGCTGTTAGGGAACACATCATAGCTTTTTACATTAATAATTCTTTCAATCATTTCTTGATTTTTGCAAGGGGATTAGCCTGTACAGCCTCCTGTAATTTCTTATCTGAAAGGTGAGTGTAAATTTGTGTTGTTGTTAATTGCTCATGACCTAAAATATCCTTCAGCGCAAGGACGTCAACCTCGCCCTCGTTATACATAAGGGTTGCCGCCGTGTGGCGAAGCTTATGTACCGAAAGCCCCTTGCCCTGCAATCCTGCCATTTTTAGATATTTATAAACAAGGGTTTGAACCATTTGGTTTGATATCCTTGTTCTTCTGGAGCTTAAAAACAAGGCGTTTTTATCGATTATAGGCTGACCGTATTGGGTTGCCTTTGCTTGGCGCACCTTGAGATAATCAGCCAATGCGCTCTTGCAGGCATCGTTAAGATAAACCATTCGCATTTTGCTTCCCTTACCTGTAACAACAAGCTTTGAAAGGTCATCTTCAATATCCGAAAGATTAATGCCAACCAATTCAGAAAGACGCATTCCGCAATTCAAAAACAGGGTAATGATGCAATAATCTCTTTCATAAGTAGGGCTATCAGAGGGTATGCTTTCCAAAAGCCTTATGCTTTCGTCAAGGGACATATATTTAGGCAAAGCAGGCTTTACCGCAGGGGAATCAACATCCTTTGCAGGATTGTTTTTCAGCCTTCTGGACTTTACCGTGTGATATTTATAAAATGCCTTTATTGCCGAAAGCCTTCTTGCTCTTATTCTCACCTTGTTGCCTCTGCCTTGGGCAAGATAAAGCATATATCCGTAGATTTCCTCGGTTTTAACCGATTCTGCCAAATCATAATCCAAAGGGGAAACATCAATGGTTTTCATGTCGATATTTTCGGGCTTGTCACCCTTACGGGAAACGATTATATAGCGAAAAAACAATATTACATCGTTAACATATTCCCGTACTGTCAAATCCGAGCAGTTTTGTATAGAGCTTTTATAGCCTGCAAATGTTAAAATAGGCTCGGGCAGATTACCAAACATATTATTCCTCCTTGATTGATTATATAAAATTATAATATAATA
>JAZSFY010000303.1:0-6264 GCA_045532415.1 Eubacteriales bacterium
ATGATTCTGTGGAATGTCAAGCCGTCATAAAATCCGCTTTTTGCAAGACCTACAAAGTTCTTAACAGTAAGGGGAGCCTGCTTCTGGTCAAGCTCTACAACAATAGTGCCATAGTTTTCAACCTCGATATTCGCATAATAAATGAGGTTGTCCTCGATTGTTACGTCAACAGTTATTCCTGTAACTCTGCTTACAGCAGATTCTTCCTTGGATTTTTCTTCCTGCTTATCATCACATCCTGCAAACGCAGTTACAGAAAGAATCAAAACCATTAATAATGCTACAATTCTTTTCATTTTTTACCTCTCACATATATTTTCTATATATTATACTTTATCTTACCATATTTTTCAATAGCCATAATAAAAAAGCTGTTACTTCTTTGTAACAGCTTTTTTAAAACAAATCATTAGCCCATCAATGTAATCATTAATTGGCAAGCAAGTACGATAAGTACCAATGCGATAGGATATGTAGAAGCATAAGCGCCTGCAACGTCATCGGTCTTTGCACTTCTGATCAAAGCGCCCAATGCAGGGGTAGAAGTCATACCACCTGTAATAGAGCCGAGGGAGTTGAGGAGAGGAAGCTTCATAAGTCCCTTTGCGAGGGCCAAGCCAACCAACATAGGAGCGATAGTCATCAAAGCACCGCCGATGAAGCCCCAAGCAACGATTGCACCGCCAAATTTGCTAACCTGTTCAACCAATGCAACACCGCCATGGAAGCCTGCGCCGAGAAGGAACATCATCAAACCAAATTCTCTCAAAACCTTAAGAGTTGCATGGGGGATTTCAAGAGAAATTTTGCCGAAATGTCCAAAGTGACCGAATACAAGGCACATAATGAGAACGCCGCCGGTTGTACCCAAGCTAAAGCAGGGGCCGTCATATCCTTGTGCGGAAAGAGGAATTGTAATAGAACCGAGGATAAGACCTGCAACTATTGCAAGACCGAAGGGCATAAGACCCAATTCTTCGCATTTGAAGAGGTTTTCGGGAAGCTTTCTTTCTTCGTTGCTGTCGGATTTAAGAAGCTCTCTTTCCTTGTCCATATCTGCCTTAAGGAACTTAGGCATAAGCTGAACAAAGAGAACAACACCGATAACGCCGAAGGGATAAGCAATAGCATGACCCAAGGTAATAAGAGCTTCGAGACCGTTCTGGTCGGGAGCACCCGCAACAGCATCCTTAGCGGCAGAGAAGCCGGGAGTGGATGTAAGCGCGCCGGAAAGAACGCCGGACCAATATTCGGGGCCGTATTCGGGAGTAAGAAGTGTGCAGATAACTGCAACAGCAGAACCCGAAAGGATAATTACAACACCGAGAACGATGTAGGTCTTAAAGTTCTTTGCAAGGTCCTTAAAGAAGTTGGGACCTGCGATAAAGCCAACCGCACCAACGAAAAGGATAAGACCAACATTTTGGAGGGTGGACTTAAAGGTTGTAACGATAGAATCGCTTTCGCCTGCGATATGGAATTTGCCCAAAAGGGGAACGTCGGCAAAATCAAGTGTGCAAACCCAGCCTACAAGAATAGCAACACGGAATACACCTGCTGTACCAAGGGAAACGCCCTTGATTTCAATGCCGCCGAGAAGATAACCCAAGGCAACGATAACAAATACAAGAGTAAATGTTACAAATGTTTTAGAAAAGTTAAAGATATGAGCAGATCCGAAGATACCTTCTTCATCTCCGCCTGTTACCGCATAGACACACCATGCGGCAACAGCTACTACAAGAAGAACTGCAATGGCAATGCCAATAACCTTCTTGCTGTTATTTTTACTATTCATTTTTAAAGGGTCCTCCTAAACTTAGCCGTTTACCTTTCTTGCATAGTCGGGGAGGAGTTTGGGAGACTTAACATCGGTTTCGATGCCTGCATCTGCGATTTCCTTCTCAAAGTTAGAAACGTGGTCGAGGCTGAGCTTGCCGAGAGTAACATTCTTGCAAGCGGCACCTGCGCTCTTACCTGCGATTCTACCGAATACGATAATGTCAAGCAAGGAGTTACCCATCAATCTGTTCTTACCGTGGATACCGCCAACAGCTTCGCCTGCTACAAACAAGTTCTTGATGTTTGTGGTCATACCGTCGGGAGTAATGTCAAGACCGCCGTTCTGATAGTGAAGTGTAGGATATACAAGGATAGGCTCCTTACGGATATCGATACCAAACTGACCGAACATTCTCATCATAGCGGGGATTCTCTTTTCGATTGTGCCTTCGCCGCCAATCTTTTCGATCATAGGAGTATCGAGCCATACAGCAAGACCGTCATCGGTTTCAACGCCGTTGCCTCTGTCAGAGCATTCGCGAATAATAGAAGCCGCGGTAACGTCTCTGGTTTCGAGGGGGTGCATAAATACTTCGCCGTTTACGTTAACAAGCTTTGCGCCGAGAGAACGAACCTTTTCGGTAACGAGAGCACCGAAGATCTGTTCGGGATATGCTGCACCTGTGGGGTGATACTGAAGTGTTTCAGCATAGAGAAGCTTTGCGCCTGCTCTGTAGCCGAGAACCAAGCCGTCTGCGGTTGCGCCGTAGTGGTTGGAGGTGGGGAAGCCCTGATAGTGCATTCTGCCTGCACCGCCAGTTGCGATGATAACAGTCTTAGCCTTAGCAACAAGGATTTCCTTAGTTTCCATGTTCATCAATACTGCACCTGCAGCATTGCCGTTGTCATCGAGGATAAGCTCGATAGCAGCGGTAAAGTCAACAACAGGAATACCGCGGTTAAGAACCTCGTCACGGAGAGTTCTCATGATTTCAGCACCGGAATAGTCCTTTGCAGCGTGCATACGCTTTCTGGATGTACCGCCGCCGTGAGTTGTGATCATTGTGCCGTCTTCAGCCTTGTCAAATTCAACGCCGAGATTGCTCAACCATTGGATAGCTTCGGGAGCGTCGCAAACCAACTTCTGAAGAAGCTCGCGCTTTGCAGCAAAGTGACCGCCGCCGAATGCGTCAACAAAGTGAATAGCAGGAGAGTCGTTGGGCTTGTCTGCAGCCTGAATACCGCCTTCAGCCATCATGGTGTTTGCATCACCGATTCTGAGCTTGGTAACGATCATAACGTTTGCGCCTGCTTCGTGTGCTTCGATAGCCGCAGAGGAGCCTGCGCCGCCGCCGCCGATAACGAGAACGTCTACATCATAGTCAACCTTGTCGAGGTTAACACACTTGGGGCAAACTCTGCTGTGAGCCTGAAGAATTTCAGCCAATTCCTTAGGAACCTTGTTGCCCTTGTTAGGACCGATCTTCAATTCCTCGAATTGGTCCTGTCTATAGTCGGGGTGATATGCAGCAAGAAGGTCGGTCTTCTGCTGTGCAGTCATTCTGGTAGGCTCAAGAGCAACGTTCTTATCTCTTGCGGCTTCAACTGCAGCGATGGATTTTTGGAATTTTTCCGAATACATTTCTGTCGCCCTCCTTATTTCTCGATTTCACGGTTGTTGTAAAGCTCTTTGATTTCCTCGATAGGTTTCTGCATAAGAGCTTCGATAAGGTCATTAAAGGTACCGTCCTTGATTTCCTGAACTCTTTCATCAAGGTGGTTGCACTTAGGAGCAAGATATTTACCGTTGATTCTTCTTGCGAGCATAGCAACCTGAGGATGAGAGATGCCTGCAGGGCAACGGGAGGAGCAAACGCCGCACATTACGCAGTCGAAGGATTCTTCTGCGCACTTTTCAAAATCGCCGCGCTGTGCATAAGCGATATACTGCATAACATTAAGCTTCTTTGTACAAGCATTTGTACAAGCGTTACAGCCTACACAAGCATAAATTTCGGGATAAAGCTGCATCATAATAGTTTCGTCAACAGAAACCTTGTTGATGTCATAAACTTCTTTAACAAGAGGGAAGAAGGGAAGTGTAGCAATATACATATTGTCCTGAACCTTGGTTTCGCAAGCAAGACAAGCCTTCAATTCTTTGTCACCCTTGATTCTGTAAATGGTAGCGCAGGCACCGCAGAAACCGTTTCTGCAGCCACAGCCTCTAACCAACTGGTAACCTGCATATTCCATTGCCTTCATGATGGTCAAGTTACCGGGTACGGCATATTTTTTACCGTACAGAAAAATGTTAACCATATTTTCCATTTGAAATAATCTCCTTACATAATATTAAATATATAATATTAATTCTGTATTTTCCGAGGACATTCGCCTCGGAAAATACATCTTATAAACGACTAAAACGAAATCCTTCGTTTAATATTCGTCGGGAAGTGCATCAAGCTCGTCAAGACGGAATACGGGGCCGTCCTTACAAACATACTTGGAACCAACGTTACATCTGCCGCACTTACCGATAGCGCATTTCATTTTAAGCTCAAGTGTTGTGTAAACCTGATGCTTTTCAAATCCAAGCTCGGTAAGACCTGCAAGGGTAAACTTGATCATGATAGGAGGACCGCAGAGTATAACGGTCTTATCGGTGTCAAAGCCAAGCTCCTTAACATAGTTAGGAACAAAGCCAACGTGACCATCCCAGCCTTCCTGCTCACGGTCGATGGTGAGGTAAACATTTACGCCCTCATCCTTGCACCATTCTTCAATAATTTCGTTGTACTGAAGAAGGTCATCCTTACTTCTTGCGCCGTAGACGATATCGATTTTGCCGTATCTGTCCTTATAGTGACGAACATAGTTGATAACCGAACGGAGAGGAGCCAAAGCAACACCGCCTGCGATGAACAACAAATTCTTGCCTGCAAATTCTGTATCAACAGGGAAGTTCTTGCCGTAAGGACCGCGAATGGTGATCTGCTGACCGACCTCAGCCTGGTGGAGCCATTCGGTAACACAACCGCATTTCTTAATGGAAAATTCCATATATTTGGTGTTTGTGGGAGAGGATGTAATAGAGAACATCGCTTCGCCTACACCGGGGATGGAAAGCATAGCACATTGACCGGGCATATGGTCAAAAGCCTTCTTTCCGTCAGGAGTAACAACTCTGAAGGTTTTAATATCGGGAGTGTCGATACGGATATCGGTGATAACGCCTACAACAGGCATCAAAGCTTCATTTCTGCTTGTCATTATGCTTTACCTCCCAATGTTTTCATAACTTTAACAATATTCATAGAAATAGGACACTTAGCCAAGCATCTGCCGCAGCCTACGCAACCGAAAAGACCGTTGTTGTTTTCGGGATAGTAAACCAATTTGTGCATGAATCTCTGACGGAATCTTTCAAGCTGGCTCAATCTGGGGTTACCGTGAGCACACTTTGTGAAATCAGAGTACATACAGGAGTCCCAGCATCTGAATCTTACAATACCGTTGCCTGTGTTGAAATCCTTAATGTCATAGCACTGGCAGGTAGGACATACAAAGGTACATGTACCGCAGCCCAAGCAGGATTCGGAAAGAGATTTCCATTCGGGTGCATCAAAGAAGGTCTTGGTCTTGCCGCCGCCGAAAGCATCGGACTTAAGCTCTGCAAGAGGAAGCTTCTTCATGATTGCATTAATCTTTTCCTTCTGTGCGTCAGCCGCATCATCACCGCAAGCCTCCAAACCGAGATTTGCAAGAAGCTTTTCGCCCTTTTCGGTGTTAGCACGCCACAAATATTCGGTTTCGGTTTTCCAAACGGTAATATCTCCGCCGGGGTTAGCCGCGTCAATACCGAAGGTCTGGCAGAAGCAGGTTTCAGAGGGCTTGTTACAAGCCATGGAAATAATAATACCATGCTCTCTGCGAGCAGAATAATAGCTGTCCACAGGCTCAACCTGGAATACGTTGTCAAGAACCTCAAATGCCTTAACATCACAAGCCTTAACACCGAATACTACAAAATCTTCCTGAGCGATTCTGGTGTCGATAAGCTCGATATTCTTGCCTTCAACCTTGAAGGCCATCATGTTTTCGATTTGGGGGAAGAAGAAATCCTTGGGACTCTTAACTGTGTTCAACTGATTGCTCAATTCAACACCTTCTGCCCATTTTGTGTAAACAGCCTTGCCGTCGCTGTTGTCTGCAGGGATATAAAGCTCTGCAGAAGAAGCGATTTTAGCAAAAACGCTGTTAAGGGAATCGATGGAACACTTAAACATTATTCGCCCCTCCCTTCAAATACATCGCAGGGTTCAACATCCTCGGTAGTGTAATTAACAAGAGGAGCTCTGGAGCCAACCTCAGCGCCTGCTTGGTATTCACCGTAGAAGGAGTCCATATCTTTAATAAATTTTCTGTTGAGAAGATGAAGAGGAATGTTCTGAGGACATACTCTGGAGCACTCGCCGC
>JAZSFY010000078.1:0-4371 GCA_045532415.1 Eubacteriales bacterium
TATGAGGAAGCCAAAAAGTCTCTTTCCAAATCCGACGAGGTTTTGTTTATGAGCTGGCTTATGGCAGGTCAGGTTACAGAATATAAAAAGGCATCAAAGGCATTTAACATAAAGGCGGTTGCTGCCGTTGGGCTTTGCGAAACCGGAACTATTGTGGATGACGTGAGAAAATCCAATTCTGTTCCCCAATCTGTTCCTGTTTTCACCCTGCAAGGGGGATATGCTCCCCAAAAGCTTAAGGGAATTTATAAATTCCTTATGAAAATCGTAACGAAGGTTTTGATAAAGAAAATCGATTCCATTCCCCAGCCCAAGGAATCCGACCTTGCCATGAAAAAGGCTTTAATCAATGGCGGAACCTTTGTTTCTAAAGAAAACCTAAAGGAAATTATTGAATTTTTGAAATAATAAAAGGCTCGGTAAATCCGAGCCTTTTATGTTACTTATTTCAATTTTCCGTTTTCGCCAAACAAGGGCTTATAAAGAATGAGGATTATTGCAAGGCAATAGATAAATTCGCCAAGCATAAAGCTTCCGTTATAAATAAGGGAATAAATTGCTGTTGCCGATTCGTCAAATGTCATGCCGAAAATTTCCTGAACCTCGCCAACGCCGATTTTCCAAATTGTAACACCCGAAAGAAAATGGAAAAGCAATCTGCCGAGGGAAGCAACAGCAGTGCCTAAAACAAGGCCCTTCAAGCCCTTTCCCTTAAAAAGACCTGCAAGACCGACCATGCCATAGGCAAGAACATAGTCAAAAAGAATCGAAAGTATGCCCCAGCTCAATCCTCCGCCAATGGTACATTTAATAAAGCCATAGGCAAGGCAGGCAGGAACAGACCATTTGATGCCCCTTCTCCAACCGAGGATTATAAGGGGAACCATTACAAAATCCACGCTTCCGCCGTTCATCCAAAGGTCAAAGGTGAAGGGAGGAAACTTTAAAAGTCCGAAAACGATTGCTAAAGCTAAAAGTATCGCCGATTCGCAAAGGGCATAAATATTTGCCGTCTTATTCTTGTTCATATTTTACGTTAATTCCTTTCCGAAACCGACGCAAAAGCCGAAAAAGCATAAAACGGCAATCAGCCATTACACTGTAATTATCATAAAAACAGTGTTTATATACTCCCTACGGCAGCATTACCTGCGTCAGGTTCCTTGGGTATAATCTCAGCCGTACATATATATGCACAGCACCCCATTGTTATTTAAAAAATTATTTTGCTTGCAAGCTATTGATAATATACATTGTATTTATCAGATTGTCAAGAGATTTTTAAATTTTTACCTAGAATTTTCCGAGCTTTCGTCGGAATATTGAGGAATAACTATATTTTCCTGAGAAAAATCATAGGAAACCTTTGCCGAAACATGAATTGTCAAGGTGTATTCCGATTCGGGCTGGCTGTAATTGGGGTTATAGGCAGGGGTATCGAAAAGCTTGACGTCAAATTCATATTTTGCCGAAACAACCTTATCATCCTTAACTGTATAGATACATTGAGCTTGGCTGTATTCGGTTTTGTCCTTTTGAGGCTTCTTTAAAACCGTAACAAGCGAATAAATATCCTCGCCTACAATAAGGTTGGAAAGGCTTTTTGTATCATTAATTGAGAACTTATAGGAATCGCCCAATGTGTTTGTTCCCTTAATAACCTCTCCTTCGGCAGCAGGAAGCTTGAAATAGGGAAATTTCGAGAAAACCTCATTTGAATCACGCTGAACATTAACAGCGTTTCCGCTCTCCACGCTTATCATAGTGCCGTTTGAATAATAGTTCTCCAATTTTGCCGAGGCACCAAGATAGGTTTGGTCAAAGGAGCCGTATGCCTTGGATTGTTCTCTGTCCCAAAGGATATCGCCCTTTGCGTAATAAAGAACCGAGCCTTCACCAAAGGTTATTTCCAAAACATATTCACCCGAAAGAGGATTTTCCGAATTGGTTTTATCAACCGCGGCTTGGACATTTGCCAAATCCGCGGTTGTATCATTTTGATTGTTACATCCCCAAAGGAGGATTAAAGAAAGAATTAGAATTAAAGAAATTATTTTTTTCATTTTGTAATAATTCCGCCGGCGACGTATTCAGTAACCTTTTCACGTACAGTCTTTGCCTGCTCAACAAGAGCATAATAGCTGCCCTGACCGTTTACTGTGAAATAGCATTTTGTAGAGGAAACGCGGTAGAATACGATTTCGGTTGTGTCGGTTGCGGTGGTGTATTCCAATCTGAGGTATTCCTCTCCTGTTTCGCCCTCCTGAAGAACATATTCGTCCTGCATATAAATGGAAAGAATGGATTTGTAAATATACTTAAAGCTTGTTGTATCCATATCCTTGCCGTTGAGAGAAACGCCTTGGAGGTTTGCTCCTGCGGAATCGGAGGTAAGGAGGAAGGGATAATCGTTGCCGTCAAAGGAAATTTTGAAATCCTGAATTTCGGAAATATATGCGCTTATAAGTGCATGGTCGAGATATTCTACAAATTCCCAATCGAGCCAGGTTGCTGTTTCCTTGGAGATTTCAACGATAACGTCGGTTGTGATAATCTGGTCCTTGCCGTCGATATTGCCCGAATAGGTGGAATAAGCGTAATATTTGCCCTCCTCATTAGGAGCAGAAACATAAATATCGCAAAGAATATTGTCGTATTCAAAGGAATAATGTCTTGCAGGCTCGGCAAGACCGAATTTGCCCAAAAGCTCCTTATCCAAAAGGGAGGAGGTCGCATTACCGTTGTCCGAGAATCCGCAGGCAACAACCTTTTCGCCCTGAAGTGCGGCAACAGACTGAAGGAATGTGTTAAAGTTGGACATATCAAGGTGAGCATAATTTCTGCCGTCGGTGATATATTCTGTGGGAGAAACAAGCTTCCAAATACCGTTTATGGTATCAACCGGCTGTGCGTCAACATTGCCGTCAACGAAAATTCTTATTTCATCGAAAACAACATAGGTTCTTGCAAGCTGAGGAACATCAAAGGACACTCTTAAAAAGCGTACATTTTTGTCATCATGGAATGAAATTTCATATTCCTGAACGGTTTTGTCCGATTGGGTAGGGTTAACTGTGCCGTTTTCCAAATCGTGCCAGTTGTTGCCGTCATAGGAAACCGAAACGGTCACCTTAGCAGGAAGATATGCGCCGTTTGCTTCATCGCGAAGCAAGCCGAAGGCTACCTTATAATCACCCGAGGCGGATTTCTTTGCCAAAGCGGCTTCGATATATGTGGATTTTCCGTTATTACTTGTGAATGCGCCGAAAACGTCTGTGTGCTTTTGCCAGCCGTCGGTATAGCTGCTATATTCGGCTGCGCTCTTTTTATCGGAAATACAATCTGCAAATTTAGAGCTGTTCAACGCTGCAAGGTTGTCTGCCGCATTAAATGAGCTGAAGTTTTTAACGAATGCAATGATGTTTTTATCAAGATAATCGATTCTGATATTGTCGAATTTAAAGATTTCCTGAGTATCGTTAATAGAATTAACAAGAATCGGCTTCATCATCGCTGTTTCGGGGAGCATAATAGATTGCTCAACTGTTGCAACTGGAATGAAATAAATCATGTCCTTGCTAAGGTCATGAAGCATCTTGTTATCCTCGTAATCGCCTGTGGAGTCCACCTCGTAAACCGCGCCGAGGTAACGAGCGAAATAGTAAAGACCTGTGGAGGATTTTTCACCGATAACAACCGTGTGCATCTTATAGGTGCCGTTGCTTTCGGTTGTGGTAATAATCGAATAGTTTGCTGTTGCTTCTTCAATTTTGTCAAGCTTATAATCAGCCCATGTTTTGCCCTCGGGCATTTCCATTTTTCCGTAGGCAACATTATAACGCATATTTGTTGTTACCTGAGAGAACATTTCGTCATCATAAAGAACAGCAACAGAGGAGCCGAAATAGAATTTATTGTTTTCTTGGAGGACAGAATAGGTTCCATGCTCGTTTGTTACGGTGAGATAAGAAATTTTGCTTCTGTCGATTGCAGGGAAAACAAAGGGATTGCCTGTGTTGGTAATTGTATCGCCGTTTATGTCATATCCGCTTAGAGGACGGATTTGAACAGACAATTCCTCCTTGCCGTTAAGGGAAAGAATAGCGTTTGCCATAAGGCTTTCGCCGTCGAATGCATAATATGTGCCGTCATAAAGGGATTTAAAGAAGCTTTCAAAGGGGATTTCCTTGGTGTTGCCGTTGGAGGTTACCCTTATTCCTTTGAAATCACCGCCGTCGGCTGTGGTTAAATCGAATTTCTTGTTTGCCTTGGAAACCGATTCGGCAAAGCGGTAGATTATTACCCAATTATCGTCGGTAGAATCATAACCGCAAAGGGCAATTTCGGTTTTTTCCTCAACCTCGCCCAATG
>JAZSFY010000285.1:0-1895 GCA_045532415.1 Eubacteriales bacterium
AGCGCCGCCTTGCTCTTTGATAAATTGGGGATAATTGTTAGCGTGCCATTCGTCGAGATAGTAATCAATAAAACCGATTTTCATAATATTAGCCTCCAATCTTGCTTTTAAGAAAGCCTACTGCCATTTGAATATCCGCAAAGGGATTTGCGCCGCATTCTCTTTCGATTGTCAAATAACCCTTAAATCCGATATCCTCCAAAGCCTTCAAATATTCGTCAAAGGGAACGTTGCCCTCTCCCAAAGGAACTTCGAGGAAGTAATCGGAAAGACGCAAATCTTCGATACCGCCTTCGGCAAAGAAGGTATAAACTGTGCGAGGGTCGATAATAAAGCCTTTTCCGTCTTTTGCGTGGGTATGAACGATATAATCACCGAGAGTATAAACCGCTTTTACGGGGTCGTCGCCTGCACACATAACAAGGTTTGCAGGGTCCATATTAACGCCGAAGCCCTTGCTGTTTACATCGTCAAGGAAGGCTTTCAAACGAGATGCAGGTTCGGGACCTGTTTCGATTGCGAAGGTTACGCCCTTTGAATAAGCATATTCACCGATTTCACGGCAAGCGCTGACCATATTTTTATATGCTTGGCATTGGGTATCTGCTTTGGAAATATCGTCTTTGTTTTCGGGAACAACACCGATGTGGGTAGTAACAACCTTTGTGCCGAGGCGAACCGCAAGGTCGGCAACCGCTTTAGAAGCAGGAACCTTCCATTGGTTTTCGTCCTCACGTTCAAAGCCGTGACCGCCAAAGTCACCGCAGATTGCGGAAATTTCCAATCCGTACTTGTCCAAAAGACCGCGAACGTGAGCAACCTTTTCGTCATCGAAGGTGTCATATTTCATTTCGCCGTTGACAACGTAAAGTTGGATACCTTGAGCGCCGACTTCAACAGCCTTTTCAAGGGATTGTTCAAAAGGAAGAAGGAATGAGTCGGTGATAACACCGATTTTAAAATTACTCATAATACACCTCATAATATATTATTAATTGATTAACATTTCAAACGCTGCAGGGGCGAAATAGAACAAAGTCGTAATAATTGCGCCTGCACCTAAAACACCGAGGAAGATGGGAGGAAGGCTCTTTTTCAAATTCAATCCCAAGGTTATGGAAATCAATGCACCTGTCCATGCGCCGGTTCCGGGGAGAGGAATTGCAACAAAGGCAAACAATCCCCAAAACAAGGATTTATTTAATTTAGAAACCTTTTTTTCGCCTATTTCCAAAATCTTTCGGAAGGGTTTACCGAATTTTTCAAAGGAAGCAAAATATTTCAAAACCTTGCCGCCGAATAATATCAAAAAGGGAATGGGAAGCATATTACCGATAATAGAAATGATTACCACGGGGATTACGGGTAAAGCATTTTCGCCTAAAATACCAACGGGAATCGCACCTCTAAGCTCGACAATCGGCAACATACTGATTAGAAAAACGTAAAAATATTTAGTCATTTAAAAACCTATTAATCTTTCCAGAATTGATTATAAATTTGTTCGCCTGTCATTGTGCCGAAAATTAATTTTTTCAAAAGCAAATAGTCAGCAGAGCCGATTTCGGTATTTCTTATTTGACAAGCCAAATATGCGTTTTCGTCGGGGTCGAAGGTATCGAACAAAACACGCTTCAAAGCGAAATAATCGGGAGCCGAATGTTTACCGTCACAATTTATATCGCCGACGAGGATAACGGTTATACCGTCGTCAACGTCAATTGTGGTACCTGTTTTTACAAATCCGTCGGTAATGTTTTCACCGTCTTCATCGACTAAATCAAAAGCAGAGTCAACAAACAAAGCTTTGAATTGGTCGGGAGAAAGCTCGCTTTCAAAGAAGAAGAAATACTTTCCGTCTTCGGAAAATTCACCTGCAACACCGTCTTTAAGCA
>JAZSFY010000179.1:0-9769 GCA_045532415.1 Eubacteriales bacterium
TGTAGCACTGCGCAGTATTCAGCATTGGCAAATTGATTCGCTGTATGTAGATGATGAAGATTTATTTTACAACGAATACCGCTGCATTTTTGATACCATGGATATATTTGGTATGAATTATTACGGTCCAGAATTGATAAAACCCATTATTGAGAAACTCATCAAAGCGAAACCCAAGGATTATGAAATATTGGTTGAATGGCTAAACAAAGCTGAAGAATATACCGGCTTTTATATTTTAGGGTTATAATCAATGAAATGCTATCAGATTTCTGCGGTGGATATCCCACCTAAAGGCATTACAGACGAGACTGTTGTTCTGCTGTCAAAGAAATGAAATGGAACAAGTAAGGAGAACCGCCATGAAGAAAAAATTTGATCAAAATAGTGTGCGAGTTATTAAAATAAGCAAAGAGGCACTATTTGAATTTATATACGAAAAGTTTATAGATGATGAAGAACTGTTCTTTGATATTGACTTATTAGATGTTGTAAGTACTATTGATATAAATTTTGAACGTGGTGAGTTTATTTGTTGTGTTTCAAAGTCCGAGGATGCAAACGGAAATATTCTTAAATTACCTGAAGAAATCAATTTACAAAATTTAATGAAAAATATTCCTGATACTACGACGACAATGTTTGCCGATAACAGATATAAAGAATTTACAAAAGAAGAATTGATTGAGTTATCAAAGAAGGAATAAAACGTATTATTAAATTTTAATTTGCATAATTGAACGGTAGACATGTTCCCTATAACGGCCAGAGTCGATATGTTCCCGTCGAACTATGACATCAATCCTATTAATTACTTGCCCCATGTGGAAACTGTTGTTCTGCTGTCGAAAGAATAAATTCGGGAAATTAAGATGAGTTATGATTTGAATATATGGTCTCGACAAAAGATTGAGACGGAGCAAAGGATATTTAATATAGATGAATGCATTATTACTATTGAAGAAAGCGTAATTGTAGAGAATGAAGATATTCCCATAGATGTAATGCTTTCGCTTTCAGAAATTAAATATCTTACTTCACTTTATTTACAACCATATACAAACGAAAAGAAAATTGTTGACAAGGCGATAAAGTATGCAAAAAAGCTTGCGAAAGAATTTGGTGGTGTTGTAGAAAATCCGCAACTTGCAAATGAAGCAATGTTAGTTAATAAAAGAAAAACATTTACTCGCGCAACGGGAGATGCAGAAAAAATTTCAATTTGTTGGTATATGGATTGCCAACAAAGTTTATCGAATAAGCTGACAGAATTTATTGAGCTACTTGAAAAGTATCTTCCTCAAGCATTGCCCAGACGATATGGCTCTTTTGAACCTCCGCAGTTTAAATATTCTGAAACAGGAAAAGAACATTTAATAAAATTTTTAAATGATGAGCATAGTCCGGTTATATATTGTACAAAGCCAATAACACATATTTTTTTGTCTGATGCTCACATCGAAAATCAAAGGTTTGAGAGAGAAAACTATCGTTGCAATAGGATAGAAATTGAATTGCTTAAAGAAGCATATTTAGAGCCTAATTGGCAATTTGCTATCAAAAGATTGTTTAAAGAGGTGGCAAAATTATACAAGCCATTTTATGCCGAAATAATTGACACAGAAGAATCAAGGGTGTGTGGTTGGTGGTGGAAAGGAATACCTGAGAAAAGAGGGAATCCCACAATAATAGGTGAACCGTATATCGGATTTTTTGATACATTGCCTTGGGAAAATGAGATTCAAACAGGACTTTATTATTTTGAAAATGATATTCTCAAGGTAAATATACCACGGGACCTTATTTCCAATAAAAAAATATTTGCTAGATATAAACAGAGAACGGGTTTCTTTGCAGAAAATTATAATTATGCAAAAGTATTTCCATTTAAATGTAAGTAGATGTGTTCGTGATATGCGCCGTTGGCGCGTGATATGTCGCTATCGCGACGTGAAATGCCCTTTGGGACGTAAGAGAAATTGAGATAAACCATGAAAACACCTAAATTTAAAAGTACATTTCAAAAAGTAATGTGGCTGGGGAGTATTATTTCCTTTTTGCTGTGGGTTGGCTTTCTTGGTCTTGACAAGGGGTTAACCGCCGATTTAGCACCGTTTTCCATAACATTTATGACAATTTTCTATCATTTGGCGGTCAGGCTTGTTTTCGGGGAATGGATTTTAATGAAAATAATCCCTGCCAATCCCAATTACAAAAGCAAATATTTCGATTCCGACAATAAATTCGAGAGAAGGCTTTATGATTTACTGAAGCTTAAAAAGGCGGTTTCAAATGTGCCTACATATTCTCCCGATGAATTTTCAAAGGAAAAGCATACATGGGGCGAAATTGCCTCGGCTACCTTGCGGTCGGAGATTGTTCATACGGTTAATGTGGTTCTAAGCTTTGTGCCCCTGTTGTTTACCCTAAAATTCGGTTCGTTTTTCGTGTTTTTGATAACCAGCCTGCTTTCGGCAGGGTTTGATTTATATTTTGTAATGCTCCAGCGATACAACCGTCCAAGACTAAAAAGAATTGCCGAAAGGTTTGAAAAATAAAATGGAAACAACGCTTTTACTGAAAATTATAGGAATTTATCTTCTTGCCATTAATTTAATAACCTTTATTTTCTTTGCTATCGACAAATGGAAGGCAAAGCACAACAAATGGCGCATCCGCGAATTTACCCTTATGGCTTTGGGCTTTGTTGGGGCAACAGTCGGCGGCTTGGCGGCTATGTATACAATAAGGCATAAAACCCAAACACCCCTTTTTAAATTCGGAATGCCCTTTATGCTTATTTTGCAGGTTGCCTTGGCGGTATTCTGCGTGTATAAATGGTTGATTTGAGGTAAAACGGTCAGGAGGAATAGTGGAAATGATTGAAGCAAGAGGAAAAAATATTATTCTGCGAACCATGAACCAAAAGGAAATGAGAGCCCTTTGGAAGAAATGCGAAACCGCCGAGGGCAAAAAACTTGTTTATGACGAGGCTGTTGTGGACAAGTTTTTCGAGAAGATTTCCGAGCGTCAGGAAAGAAGCCCCTCTGTGGGTATTTTCACAAAGAATGACGAAATTATGGGTCAGCTTGTTTTCGAGAACGTGGTTTATTCCGAAAAGAGATGCGATTTGACATTTTTCCTTGCAAATTCAAGCTATGAGGGCAAGGGCTTTGAGGCAGAGGCTGTTACGATTGCCAAGAATTATGCAAAGGATAAAATGGGCTTGAAAAAGATGTATACCCAAATTTCCTCCAAGAATACCGAAATACAGCAGATTTTAAAGGAATGCGGCTTTAATCACACAAAAACCTTCCCTAAAAAGGCATCCGACGGCGGCGATTTGCTTATGTTTTTTGCCATGCTGTAAGAGCATTTCTATTGATTTTTGAAGTATAATATAGTATCATAAATAATAAAAATGAACGGAGATAAACAAAATGAGCGACAGAAGAAGTAAGATCAACTATTATCTCGACATTGCCGAGGCTGTAACCTTGAGAGGTACCTGCCTTCGTAAAAAGTTCGGCGCAATTATTGTAAAGGACGATGTTATTATTTCCACAGGCTATAACGGTGCCCCCAGAGGCAGACAGAATTGCTGTGACATCGGAACCTGCCTTCGTGACGAAATGAATATTCCCAGAGGAGAAAGATATGAGCTTTGCCGTTCGGTTCATGCCGAGGCTAACGCTATTATTGCGGCGCAGCACGACAGAATGCTCGGCGCAGACCTTTATATGGCTTGTGTTGATGCGAAAACAGGTGAATTGGTCGGCGGAACAACAAGCTGTCAGATGTGCAAGCGCTTGGTTATTAATGCAGGCATAAAGCGTGTTATTGTCAGAGATAACAAGGACGAATATTCTATTTATAATGTTAGCGATTGGGTTGAAAACGACGATAGCTTGGGACAGATAGGTTATTAATATAATGAAAAGATTTTTGGCGTTATTACTTACTTTTTCAATGTTTTTCCTTGTTTCCTGCGGAAAAAAGGACGGAGAAGCCTTGGAAACAGGGTTTAAGGACCCTAACACGGGAATTGAATATTATTATGCTACCCCTATGGGGCTTTATCCCGTAACACCTGACGAGGAATATATTAAGGTTGACGACGGTAAAACCCAAATGACCTATTATAAGGTTAAATTTGAGGAAAGCGATAAATTTCTCTGTTATGAGGACAGCGGCAACTTTTTCCTTGTTTATTCCTCGGAAATAAAGGAGCCTGATGTTTCCTCCTTCAAGCCTATTGCAGCATCCATTTACGGCTCTAACAACGAAACCTTTATAACCTCCTTTTATGCAGATAACCAATATCTCCCCGATGATTTGAAGGAGCATAACCCCACAGAGGATTCATGGCTTTGCGAGCTGATTGCAAAGCATTTAACCGAGGGCGAAAGCGTTAATCTGGGTGTTACAGCCGAAACAATAACCGACCATTATTATATCCGTCTGCTCTCTCAGGATTATCCCGGGCTTTATTATCTTGTTTCCTTCTTTGGCTATAACGGAAGATATTATCTCCGCGACGGTGCCGCAGGAAAAACGGTTTTCTGCCCTAATGATGTTATTGCAAGAATGGTCGGAGAATAAATGGAGCTTCGGAAAATAGAAAAAGGCGAGGAGGCTATGGCTTCCCAAATCGAAAGAGCTTGCCTTGAAACCCCATGGACCGAAAAGCAGATTGCCGAAATGCCCGAGGGCTCGGTTTATCTTGTGGCAGTGGAGGACGATGCCGTTTGTGCTGTGGCTTCTATGTATTGTGTTTTCGGCGAAGGGCAGATTATGAATGTGGCGGTTTCTGAAAATTACCGCCGAATGGGTATTGGAGAAGGGCTTTTGAATAAGCTTTTCGATTTCGCAAGGGAAAATAATTGCGAAAATATAACATTAGAGGTTGCCGAAAATAATTTCGGTGCAATCTCTCTTTATGAAAAATGCGGGTTTAATGCCGTTGGCAGAAGAAAAGGCTTTTATCACGGTGTTGATGCTCTGGTTTTGGAGAAAATTTTATGAAAATATTAGGAATAGAATCATCCTGCGATGAAACAGCCGCAAGCGTCGTTGAGGACGGCAGAAGGCTTCTTTCCTCGGTTGTTGCATCTCAAATCGATATTCATGCGGTTTACGGCGGTGTTGTTCCCGAAATCGCTTCACGTGCTCACACAGAAGCGATATGCGGTGTTGTGGAAAATGCCCTTGCTCAGGCAGAATGCACCATAAATGACATTGACGCTATTGCCGTAACCAATTCACCGGGACTTATCGGCGCATTGCTGACAGGTCTTTCCTTTGCAAAGGGCTTGGCGTTTTCAACAGGCAAGCCTCTTGTTCCCGTCCACCATATAAGAGGCCATGTTGCGGCAAACTATCTTGCCCACCCCGATTTGGAGCCTCCCTTTATAAGCTTGGTTGTTTCGGGGGGACATACCTCTCTTATGAGAGTTAAGGATTATACAAATTATGAATTAATCGGCTGTGCAAGAGATGACGCCGCAGGTGAGGCGTTTGATAAATGCGCCCGTGTTCTCGGATTGCCATATCCCGGCGGTGCGGCAATGGATAAGCTTGCATCAATGGGCGACAAGCATAAATATAAGTTTACCGCAGGCTCAATCGACGGCGCCGAATATGATTTTACCTTTTCGGGCTTGAAAACTGCGGTTATCAACCTTGTTCATACCGAGCTTCAGCGGGGCAGAATTATGGATGAGGAATTTAAGGCGGATATCGCCGCATCCTTTACCGAAACCCTTATAAAAAGCGTCAACACACGCTTGGAGCTTCTTCTTTCAAGAGAGGGAAGCTGTAATATCGTTCTTGCAGGTGGCGTTGCGGCAAATTCCCATCTTCGCGCTTCTGTGGAGGCAACGGCAGAAAAATTCGGAGCCAAGCTTTTCCTTCCTCCTCTAAAGCTTTGCGGTGATAACGCGGCAATGATTGCCTCTCAGGGCTATTATGAATACCTTGCAGGCGTACGCGGAGGCACCGATTTAAACGCCTTTGCGACCAAGGATGTAAAGTAAAAAATCCCCCAAAAATTGCAATATTTTTGCAAAAAATTGCAGGATTTTTTCTCGGTTTTTCATAATTTTTCGGACAAGCACATTACATAATGTTTTCACATTTTTGTGGAAAACTCGGTGGATAATGTGGACATTTTTTTAGAAAACCTTGAAAAATAGGCATTTTTCGAGTGTGAATTGTGGAAAACCTTGTGGAGAAGTGGAAAACTAACCCCTGATAATGCAAAAATAACATAGAATTATGTAAACTTATTGTTTTTGTCTAAGTGGAATATTTTGAAAGGAAGCTTCAAAAAATGCTTAACAATATGAGCAAGCTTGCCAAGAGGGCTTCGGCTGTTTTGGGAAGCACAAGCGGTGAAACAAGAAACAATGCCTTGAAGGCTATGGCTGACGCCTTGATTAACCGCGCCGAGGAAATTATTTCGGCAAACCAAAAGGATATCGACAACGCTAAGGCAAACGGTATGTCGGCGGCTATGCTTGACAGATTGACCTTGACCGAGGCGAGAATTAAGGCAATTTCGGCTTCGGTTGAAAAGGTTATCGCCCTGCCCGACCCTTTGGCTGAAAGCGAGGATTGGGTTCGTCCTAACGGATTGAATATTCAAAAAAGACGTGTGCCCTTTGGGGTTATTGCCATAATTTACGAGGCGCGCCCTAATGTAACTGCTGATGCGGCGGCTTTGTGTGTAAAATCGGGCAACGCGGTTATTCTCCGCGGAGGCAAGGAGGCAATAAATTCCAATATTGCTGTTGCAAATGTTCTTTCCGAGGCTATTTCTCAAATAGGTCTGCCAAGAGAATGTGTGCAGATTGTTTCGGATACATCCCGCGAAACCGCAAATGCGCTGATGAAGCTTAAGGGCGGTATCGATTTGCTTATCCCCAGAGGAGGAAAATCCCTTATTCGCTCGGTTGTGGATAATGCCACAGTTCCCGTTATCGAAACAGGTGCAGGTAATTGCCATGTTTATTTTGACGAAACCGCAGATTTCAATACTGCAATCGAAGTAATCGACAATGCAAAGCGCCAAAGACCTTCGGTTTGTAATGCGGCTGAATCACTTCTTGTTCACAAGGCTATTGCCAAGGATATCCTTCCCTTGATTAAGGCAAGATTGGATAATGTTGAATTAAGAGGCTGTGAAAAGACCTTGGAGATTATTCCCGACATAACTCCTGCAACCGAGGATGACTTTTTCACAGAATATAACGATTATATCCTTGCGGTTAAGGTTGTGGAGGACATAAACGAGGCTGTGGACCATATAAATCTCCACGGTACAGGTCACAGCGAGGCTATTATAACTCAAAATGAGGAAAACGCTGTTTATTTCTGTAATAATATCGATGCGGCGGCTGTTTATGTAAATGCTTCAACAAGGTTTACCGACGGCGAGGAATTCGGCTTTGGTGCCGAAATCGGTATTTCCACCCAGAAGATGCATGCAAGAGGCCCTATGGGCTTGCCCGAAATGACTACATATAAATATGTAATCAAGGGCAACGGTCAGATAAGATAACTATTGACATTTCAAATTCTCCATAATATAATGAAATAGACATAAGTGGTGGAGCCTGTCATAGAACGAAATCGTTCTATTTATGTCTTGAATGGTGAAATATACATTTTTTGACAGAGCTCCTTCAAAAGGGCTCTGTTTTTTCTATAATTAATGAAAGGATAGTAATATTGCTTCGGAATTTGTTTTTCCGAAATCAATTTACGGGGAGGAAAATATGAGAAATACAAAAATTCTTTGTACAATAGGTCCTGCCTGCTCTGATGCGGCTACTATTGAAAGAATGTGCCTTGCAGGCATGAACGTGGCAAGATTGAATTTTTCCCACGGCAGCCATGAGGAGCATAAGGCAAGAATTGAATTGATTAAATCGGTTCGTGAAAAATTGGGTATGCCTATCGGTATTATGCTTGACACAAAGGGCCCCGAATATAGAATCGGTGTTTTTGAAAACGGCAAGGCAGAAATTCAGCAGGGCGCAGAATTTACCTTTACTGCCGATGACGTTTTGGGTAATGCCGAGCGAGTTTCGGTAAGCTATAAAAAGCTTGCAGAGGAGCTTTATGTTGGCGACAACGTTTTGGTAAACAACGGTCTTTTGGTTTTCCGTGTTAAGGCTATTGTGGGTGCTGATGTTGTTTGTGAAGCGTTGAACGGCGGTGTTATAAGCGACCGCAAGAGCATGAGCTTCCCCAATAAGGTTCTTAAAAGCGAATATATGAGCGAACAGGATAAGGCAGACCTTCTTTTCGGTATCGAAAACGATGTTGACTTTATCGCCTGCTCCTTTGTTTCGGTTGCCGACGATTTGAGAAAGGTTTCTGAATTTTTAAAGGCAAACGGCGGTAATAACCTAAGCCTTATTGCAAAAATCGAAAACCGTTCGGGTATCGATAATATCGAGGAAATCTGCGAGGAATGCGACGGTATCATGATTGGCAGAGGCGACATGGGCGTTGAAATTCCTTATGAGGAGCTTCCTGCAATTCAGAAAAAGCTTATTACAAAATGCCGTTTGTTGGGCAAGAGAGTTATTACAGCAACCGAAATGCTTGAATCTATGATAACCAATCCCCGTCCCACAAGAGCAGAAATCTCCGACGTTGCCAACGCTGTTTATGACGGCTCCAGCGCCATTATGCTTTCGGGGGAAACAGCCGCAGGTAAATATCCTGTTGAATCGGTTTCTGCTATGGCAAGAATTGCCGAATATACCGAAAGCAACATCCATTATGAAAAGCGCTTCCGCAACACCGAATTTAAGATTAAGAACACAATCGATGCAACCTCCCATGCAGTTTGCGGTCTTGCAATAGATATCGGCGCAAAGGCGATTGTTGCCTGCTCCCTTTCGGGTATGACAACAAGAATGGTTTCCCGTTTCCGTTCCCCTGTAGATATAATCGGCTTGACCGTCAGCGAAAAGACAATGCACAAGCTTTCTCTTTCTTGGGGTGTAAAGCCTATCCTTTGCGAAAGATATCCCTCGGTTGAGGTTTTGTTCTATACAGCAAAGCGCCTTGCTAAGGAGGCATTGAACCTTAAGCCCGGCGACAAAATCATCATCACCGGCGGTAACACCGACGGCACAAGCGGCAACACCGATTTGATTAAGATTGAAACAATTTAAGTGTATGAAAAACGGCTGATGAATTTCATCAGCCGTTTTAGTATGGTGGTATTGTTGCTTCGATTTAAAAAAGGTAACTTTATATGTAATGTAGGGGAGGGGCTTGCTCCTCCCGAAATGCAACAAATTGAATAAAAAAACACAAATCGTATAAACGCTGCCTTATGTTACGTGTAAAAAACACGGGCGGAGAATATAACCCCAAAAACGACAAGCGTGGGTCCCCTGCAAAACGCAGTTTTGTAGGGTTAATTGAGGGGGCCCCGTAAAGCCACCGCCCCTACGGTGGTATTGCTGTTTTGATTTGAAAAAGGTAACTTTATACGAATCGTATAAATCCAAACTCTCATGAAAAACGGCTGATGAAATTCATCAGCCGTTTTAGTATGGGATTGAATTTATGGGGATGTATTAGGCGATATATTGCTCCGCAATGCGATATAATTCTGCATCGCAGAATAGCGATATGCTCGCCGTTGGCGAACACGATATGATATAAATCCCTATCACGCGCCCGCAGGCGCATATCGCACCGCAGGTATATCGCAGGCATTTGCGTATATCGCAAATCCCGCTAG
>JAZSFY010000134.1:0-3199 GCA_045532415.1 Eubacteriales bacterium
CCGAAACCGAAATGGTGTTGAATAACAGCGACGGCACCAGAAGACAGGTTCTTCACATCATTGAGGTTGACCCTTCGAACCCCGATGTATCTATTGTTCCCGGTTATTACAATATCGATAAGGACATTACCGATGTTGCAAACCAAAAGGCTTCTAAGCTTACCGATATGGCAGCTTATTACGAAAAGCAGCTTGGATACAATATCGTTGGCGGTATGAACACCGACCTTTACTATGAAGCTAACGTTCCTCGTGTTTTGATCTATAACGGTCAGGATTTGAGATCCGGTAGAACGACTTCCTCTGTTCTTTGTGTATACAAGGAAGAAGACGGAACAATTTCTTGTATGGTAAAGGCTTACAACGCTGATGAAATTACTCAGGAATTGGAATCCGGCCGTTTGCTCCATGCAGTAGGCGTTTCCTTCGCTATGGTAGTTAAGGATCGCGCTTTGGTTTCCACAACCGTAAAGCGCGGTACTGACGACGCGGCGCGTTCCATGGTTGGCGTTAAGGAAGACGGTACTCTCGTTATCTGTATGAACGACGGCCGCGGAGCAAACAACTCTGTAGGTCTCAGCTCTTACGAAGAAGGCGAAGTAATGCTCGCTCTCGGATGTAAGTGGGCTGCAAACTGCGACGGCGGAGGATCTTCCACCTTCCTTACAAAGCGTGTTGGTGAAGATGAATTTACAATGCGTTCGGTTCCCTGCGACGGTGCTGAACGTCCTACAATCCACGGTATCTTCGTTGCTTCCAACGTTGCTCCCACAGGTATTTTGGACGTTGTAAATATCGAATCCGATTATATCTTCTTCGCTCCCAACTCTGTTTACGACTTTTCTGCTGAAGCTATCGATACCCACGGTTATGCAATGGATATGCCTGCTGATGCAACATGGGCATTGTCCGATGCTTCCTTCGGTACTATTAAGGACGGCAAATTTGTTTCTAACGGTACAGTTGGCGTAGTTGATGTTCAGGTTCTTTCCGGCGGTGCAGTTGTAGGTACCAAAACTATTACTATTGCAAACCCCGAAACCTTCAAGCTTTCTGCTACTTCTACCGTAATTCCTTATTCTACCGAGGATAAGGTTCGTCAGATCACACTTCCCATCGTTGCGATGATTGGCGAAGAAAATGTATATTATGACGAAAATTCTGTTTCTGTTACTCTTTCCGATGCTGCGGCAGGCTCTCTTGACGGATTTGTTTTCACAGCAACCTCCGACACATCTGTTGCAGGCGTAACTGTTACAGTTAAGTATCTTCCCACAAATGAAGCGCTTACCTACGCTGTTGAATTTGGTAAGGGCTCTGAAATCATCTTTGACTTTGAAGATGCAGATACAGCAGGCTTCATGGGCTTTGACGAAGCAAAGCAGTGGAGCATTGACAATGGCATTAACAATACCTTGGTTGGCACAAACCCCTTGGCAGGTCAGTATTCTACCTATCCTGACAGCGAAACCTTCATTGCATCCAATGATAACGGCGGTCAGGTTCGTAACGGTAAATATGCTTTGGCATGGAGTTTGGACAACACCAGCGTAAACTTCTCCAACTGGACATATAACGTTCTCTTTAATGTTGGCGAAACCATCGTTCTGCGCGATGTTGCTAACGATATGAAGGCTACCACATTGGGTATGTGGCTCTACATTCCCGAAGGTGCAACCGGCTTGGCATTCCAATCCCAGTTGTATGTAAAGAATGATAACGGCACCTATACCTGCAAGCAGGACCACTTTACATTTACTACCGTGAGCGGTGCTGTAAAGAATCTTAACTCCTGTACCGAAGCAGACATCCCCGAATCTCGTTGGGTATATGCTTCCATTGATATTTCCAAGTATGATTATATCTGCACACCTGCTGCTACCGATGAAAGCAACTCCCGTTCTCCTTCTTTCATCCGTACTTATGTAAAGCCCGAGGTTCCTGCAGATCTCACATTCTATATCGATGATATCACCTTGGACTACAGCTCTGCAGTTGACGATAGAGTTCTTCCTGTAATCAGCGATGTTTCTTATGTTCCTAACGATACGGCTGTTGAATTGGAAGACGGCGCATCTATTGGATATACCACAATGGCGTTCACAGCAAACGTTTCTGATAACGACGTTCTTGACGCTGCAACAGCTAAGATCTTTGTTGACGGTATTGCTGTTAACGCAACATTGGCGGGCAAGGTTCTTTCCAGCGAAGATATTACTCTCGCTCCCGGCGTTCACACCGTTGCTATTCAGATTGCAGACGCTCTCGGCAACCTTGCAAAGGTAACAAGAACCTTTACAGTTGAAGGCGACGCTGCTGTTGAATTGAACGGTCATAACGATTCCGGCGCATTGCCCGAAGCAGGCTCTGTATATTATGTAGATATTAATGTAGCTGATATGGCTGCAGTATCCTCCTTCACCACAGTTCTCAAGCTTCAAAATGCAAATACTTGGGAAGCTCAGGGTATTGTTGTAGCAGAAGGCTTCAAGGCTGAATGCGAATATAACGAGGTTTCCGGACTTCTTACTGTTAATGTTACCGCAATAGGCGGCGCAGTTGCAGGCGCAGGCACTATTGTAAGCATCCCTGTTCGCGTTTGGAGCTGGAATGGTATTAACCATGTTACAGGCGAAGCTATTGATGCTGCTACACATTTCGCTACTGCAAACTGTCCTACCGTAACCATCAACTGCGATGTTGTTTACGGTGAAATCACTTATTCCACAGGTTCTTCCGCACCTTTTGGCGGTAGCATCTCTGTTGAAACCATGCTTAAGGACAATATCAATCCTTGGCATTCTCACGACGAAACACTTACTGTTTCCGACAAAACCGTAACCTGTACCGAAAGCGGCTTCTCGGGACGTACTTACTGTGAAACCTGTAAGTCTGTTGTTGATTGGGGTACAGTTGTTGAGCCTACCGGTCATAAGTATGCTTTGACTAACGGTCAATTTGTATGCTCTGTTTGTGACGAGATTTATGAATGCGGCACAGGCTTGTTCGTAATCAACGGCAAAACATACTATTCTATTGCAGGCTCTCTTATGAAGGGCTGGCAGCAGATCGAATCCGACTGGTATTACTTCAGCGGCGCAAACTATGCAGGTGTTAACGGCACCGTTGCATTGGGCGGCGTAAATTACGATTTTGAAAACGGTAGATTGCTCTCCGGTGTTTGGGTAACCAAAGTCGG
>JAZSFY010000229.1:0-6482 GCA_045532415.1 Eubacteriales bacterium
GACATGGCGGCAAGAGATAAGGTAGATATCCGTACCTACCGTGTAATCTATGACTGTATCGAAGAAATCGAAGCGGCTATGAAGGGTATGCTTGCTCCTAAATTCCGCGAAAACGTTATCGGTCATGCAGAGGTCAGAAACGCAATTCACGTTCCCAACGTTGGTACAATCGCAGGCTCCTATGTTCAGGACGGTAAGATTTCCAGAAACGCTCAGGTTCGTGTTGTTCGTGACGGTATCGTTATTTACGAAGTTAAGATTTCTTCTCTTAAGAGGTTCAAGGACGTTGCAAAAGAGGTTCTCCAATCCTTCGAATGCGGTATTGGACTTGAAAAGTTCAACGACATCAAGGTTGGCGACATTCTCGAATGCTTCGTTATGGAGGAAATTGAACGCTAATGGCGGGACACAGACAGGATAAATTAAACAACGCAGTTTGCGGTGAGCTTGCCGCAATATTGCGTGAGGTTAAGGACCCGAGAGTTTCGGGCGCGTTTGTAAGCATCGTTGGTGCAAATGTTGCCCCCGATCTTTCAAATGCAAAAATATATTACAGCGTTCTCGGCCCTGATGAAGGGGTTCAAAAGGGGCTTGTTTCGGCAACGGGATTTATCCGCAGTGAGCTTGCAAAAAGGCTTAATCTTCGTATAACTCCTTCCCTTACCTTTGTCCGCGATAATAATACCGAGCGCGCTATGAACATTTCCCGTATTCTTAAAGATATTGAGGAATAATTCAATGAGTCTTAACAAAACAGCTATTAATGTTAAAGAAGCCGCCGCATTCCTTAAAGAGTGCGACGGCGCACTCATATATTGCCATGCCTCCCCCGACGGAGATACTTTGGGCTCGGCTTTGGCTTTGGCTTTGATTTTGAGAGAAATGGGCAAAAAAGCCTTTGCCTTTTGTGCAGACGGGGTTCCCGAAAAGCTTGATTTTCTCCCTACTTCTGATGTTTTTCTTGAAACAGAGCCTAAAAACAGAGAGGATTTTTGCCTTATAAGCGTTGACGTTGCGGCTCCTCATTTGCTTGGCAAGGCAGAAAACCAAAGCTTTGCTCTTTCCATCGACCACCATAAGATAAACACAATGGATTGCGAAAGAATTTTGGTCATGGAAGACAGAATCGCCTGTGGCGAAATTATTTTCCTTATAGCCGAGGAGTTGGGCGTTTCTCTCACAAAGGATATTGCGACGGCAATATACACGGCAATATGCTCGGACAGCGGAGGCTTTAAATATGAAGCCACCAAAGCCGAAACCTATATTATGGGCGCAAAATGTATCGAAGCAGGAATCGATTTTGCTTCTATAAACCGTTTCCTTTTTGAAAGTAAAACTCCTGCTCAGGTTGCTCTTACCAAAAAGGCGTACAACAATTTAGAGCTTCTTTGTAACGGAAAATATGCGCTGACCGCTGTTTCGGCAGATGAAATGCAGAAATGCGGCGCATCCGACGGCGATTTCGACTGCATCAACCAGATTCCCCGTGAAATCAAGGGTGTTCTTGCCTCGGCGGTTATACGTCAAAAGGGTGAAAGCATCAAGGTGTCCTTGCGCTCAAGTGCAGATATCGATGTTGCCGAAATTGCAAGGAGATTTGGCGGCGGAGGTCACTACCACGCGGCAGGTCTTACCTTGAATATGAGCTTTGAACAAGCATTAGAAACAATCAGAAAGATTTTTGTAGAGCTTTAAAAATGAATAGCGGAATTATAATAATCCATAAACCAAAGGGGATAACCTCTCACAATTGCATTTCAAAGCTTCGCTATCTATTAAAACAGCGAAAAATCGGTCATTGCGGTACTCTCGACCCAATGGCTTCGGGCATTTTGCCTATTATGATAGGAAATGCAGTTAAGGCAAGCGAATATCTGGTTGACCACGACAAGCGGTATTTTGCAGGCATCAAGCTTGGCATTTCAACAGATACCGAGGATATCAGCGGAAATATAATAAAGGAGCATGAAGGTCAGCTCCCCTCCTTTGAAGAATTTGCAAAAATCGCAAAATCCTTCGAGGGCGAAATAATGCAGGTGCCTCCTATGTATTCTGCCTTGAAGGTTGGAGGCGTAAAGCTTTATGACCTTGCCCGTGAAGGCGTTACAATAGAACGTCAGCCAAGAAAGGTTACAATCTATTCCTGCGAGCCTATTGAAAAGGATGGAGAATTTTTCCTTGATGTTAAATGCTCAAAGGGCACCTATATCCGCACATTATGCGCCGATATCGGAGAAAAGCTTGGTTGCGGAGGATGTATGTCGTCATTAGAGCGAACCGAGGTTGACGTTTTCACAAAAGAGGACGCAATAATTTTTGATGACCTGAACGATATGACTCCCGATGAGATACTTTCTCATCTTATCCCCGTGGAAAAAATGTTTATGCATCTTCGGGAGGCACGAATGGACGAATTTTTCAACCGTCTTTATTTCCATGGCGAAAAGATAAAATTAGGCAAGCTTCGCGGAATAAGCGGCGAGGTTGGCGAGCTTTTCCGTGTTTACGACAAGGACGGCTTTTATTCCTTAGGGGAAATCGTGGAATCCGACGGCATAAAATATTTTAGGCAAAAGAAATTGTTTCGCTAACCTGATTTAACATAATTAGACAGACAAGATGTGCTAATATATTGGCACATCTTTTATTTTGTGTTCAGGTGATTTTATGGATATTCTTTCTGTTATTACTGCAATGAAAAAGGATAAAACGGTTTTGCTTCCCATAGACGAGCTTATGCCCAACCCTATGCAGCCAAGACGGCATTTCAACGAGGACGAGCTTATTTCTCTTTCTGACAGCATAAAGGTCTATGGCTTGATTCAGCCTATCGCAGTTAAGAAAATCGAAAATACGCCTGCTTCTACCCTTAAAACACAGGCGAAATATGAAATCATCGCAGGAGAACGACGTTGGCGGGCTTCAAGGCTTGCAGGATTAACAGAAATTAAATGCACAATCTTTGAAGCCGACCGAGAGGACAGCGCAATGATGGCACTTGTGGAAAACCTTCAGCGAAGC
Source organism: Eubacteriales bacterium (assembly GCA_045532415.1). GTDB lineage: Bacteria > Bacillota > Clostridia > Oscillospirales > CAG-382 > Coliplasma. The sequence continues at coordinate 3,025 of JAZSFY010000229.1, forward strand.
GACCTTTCCTGCTTTGAAGAGGCAATCGCCATGCAGACACTTTTGATGATGACAGGAAAATCCCAAGGAGAGCTTGCAAGAGCCTTGTCTATCTCTCAGCCCACCCTTTCAAACAAGCTGAGATTATTAAAGCTTTCCGAGCGCGAACGCCTTATGGCAATGGAAAATGGCTTTTCCGAGCGCCATTGCCGTGCCTTGGTTCGAATCGAATCCGAAAAGGACAGACGTCATATTATGCTGAAAATCATCAACGAAAAGCTTCAGGCAGGTGACGCCGAAAGGCTTGTTGATGCTTTTTTGAAAGCTCCAAAGGAAATCCCCATAAAAAAGCCAAAAGAGAAAAAGAAAAAGCCCTTTATTAAGGGCTCAATCAAAGATATGAAAATGCTTTACAATACATTGGATAAGGCAGTAAAGCTTTTAAGCAATTCGGGTTACCGTGCAAGCTGGAACAAAGAAGAAAGCGCAGAGGCATTGGAGATAAAAATTAAAATCGGCAGAAAATAATCTCTGCCGATTTATTCATTTATTTTAAATATTCCTCAATAACCTCTAATGCGCCGTGGGGAATTGCGCCCTCAAGAGGCTTATTGTATTTAATAAGCTCGCGGACATAGGTAGAGCTTATATGGTCCATACCGCTTTCGGCAGGTAAAACAACAGTTTCGGGTGCGCCCAAGCTTTTGTTAATAACGAAAAGACTGCGCTCGTAATCAAATTCGCTTCCTGTACGGACACCGCGAACGATAACGGGGTTTTCATAGCGGTTGCAAAACTCTGCAAGAAGCCCGTCGCACTTTTCGGCTTTGGCGTTTTCGATACCCTTTAAGGACGCCTCTACCGACTTAAAACGAATTTCATCGGGAAGAAAGCAATCCTTTGTTGTATTCTCGGAAACTGCAACAATAACATTATCAAACAAATAAGCCGCACGGGAAATTATATCCATGTGACCTACTGTAATAGGGTCAAATGTTCCCGAAATAATGGCAGTTATTTTCTTTTTCACGGTTAATCCTCCTGTGCAGGACGGATTATTGTTACATAGGATTTGCCGTAACGGTAAAGCTTGCAATTCCAGCCATCCAAGGGCTCGGGCATACCGTCCTTGTCGGATTCACAAACAATAATAGCATTAGGAGCAACAACATCTGCCTCCATAAGCTTTTTCAAAACCTCATCCAGAATGTCGGGAGAATAGGGAGGGTCGAGGAAAATCAAATCAAAGCTTTCCTTTCCCTTTGCACTACGCAAATATTCTTTCCAATCTGCAGTTAAAATCTTGCATTGCTTTAAAAACTTGGTTTTTAGTGCATTTTCCTTAATAATTTCGGTTGCAGAACGGTTGTTATCAATAATAACAGCCTTTTCTGCACCTCTTGACAATGCCTCCAATGCCATTTGACCGCATCCGCCAAAAAGGTCAAGAACGGTTCTGTCATGGATTTCAAACTGAATGGCAGAGAAAACCCCTTCCTTGCACATTTCGGTTGTAGGTCTTGTATCTTTTCCTTCAAGAGTTTTTAATTTTGTGCCTCTTGCGATTCCTGTTATAATTCTCATTTGCTTTCCTTTCCGAAATATTCGGCAACTGCTATTGCAGCCTCCTCGGTTATTCCTTTAACCGCCATTAATTCTTCAACTGTTGCTTCCTTTAATTTTGCCAAGGTTCCGAAATGAAGCATCAAATCATTAGCCTTTTTAGGGCCGATGCCCTTAATTTCGGTTAAGCTGCTCTTTTTAACAGCATTACGCCTTTTGGCATCCATAAGAGAAAGAGCATAGCGGTGAACCTCTTCCTGTATTTTATAAATAAACACAAAAGCATCCTGACGGGTTATAAGCGAAATTTCGTTTTCGCCGTCTGTAAGCGTTCTTGTTTTATGGTGCTCATCCTTTATCATTCCGAAAACAGGAACCGATATACCCATTTCAACAAGAACATTCTTAACACGGTTGACCTGATTCATACCGCCGTCCATTAAAATCAAATCGGGGTATTCCCAGCCGTCCTCGTCATTATCATGGGCAAATCTTCTTCGTATTGTTTCCTCCAATGCGGCAAGGTCGTTGCCGTCGGAAACCGTTTTTATATTAAATCCGCGGTACTTTTTCTTGGCGAAATTGCCTTTTTCCAAAACAATCATACCGCAGCTTGTAAATTCACCTGCTGAATGGGAAACATCGTAGGATTCGATTCTTTCGGGGACAACCTCCAAGCCCAAAAGCTGAGCAAGAGAAACAAGAAAATCCTTTTTTCTGTCCTCGGATGCCCGTTTATGCTCGAGAAGCAACCTTGCATTATCCTTTGCCCTAATGGTCAAAGCGCGCATATCCCCTCTTTCGGGAATTATCACCGAAACCTTATATTCTGCCTTGGTGCAAAGCCATTCCTCGAAAAGAGCTCGGTCTGCCTCATCAAGGTCAAAATCCATATATATTTTCTTGGGAATATATCCTCTTAAATCGTAATATCGCTGAAAAAATGAAACCAGCGCTGTACTGCTGACGATTTCATCTGCGCCGAAAAAGAAGTTTTCACGGTCGACAATTGCGCCGCCGCGAACAAAAAGGAGAGAAAACGCACTTCCCAAATCGTCGGCATAAACACCGATTATATCCGCCTCCACATTAGGAGAGCAAACAATCTGCTGACGCTCGCTAAGCTTTTTAACAGCATAAATACAATCACGCAATTTTGCCGCAAGCTCAAAATTCAAGCCCTCGGCGGCAATATTCATGTCCTCCTCAAGCTGAGCCACAAGATTTCTGCCGTCACCCTTTAGCAAAACTGCCGCACGGTTGAACAATTCTCGATATTCCTCGGAGGAAACATTCCCCTTCAAACAGGGAGCACAGCAACGTCCTATATGATAATTCAGGCAAGGACGGCCTTTTCCGATATCCTTGGGAAATTCCTTTCCGCAGGAAGGGAGAGAAAACGCCTTGCGAACCGTTTCAAGAATATTTTTCGCAACATTATGGGAGGAATAGGGACCGAAATAACGGTCGTTACCCGAGGTTCTTTTATAAACTATTGAAAATTCGGGATATGCCGAATTTTTCATTTTTATATAAGGATAACCGCCGCCGTCCTTTAGCTTTATATTATAACGGGGCTGAAACTGCTTTATAAATTGGTTTTCCTGAATCAAAGCCTCAAGCTCGGTTTGAGTAAAATAAACCTCAAAATCGTTTACCGATTCAACCATGCGCTTTGTTTTTCCCCTATGGTCGGAATAGGGAGAAAAATAGCTTGAAACACGGTTTTTCAAAGCCTTTGATTTGCCAAGTCGGAGGCCAAGCGGTCTTAGGAAGACAATACTCAGGAACAACTCCTTGGCTCACAGAACGACATGGCTACGATCCGACTTAACCATGCGCTTTGTTTTTCCCCTATGGTCGGAATAGGGAGAAAAATAGCTTGAAACACGGTTTTTCAAAGCCTTTGATTTGCC
>JAZSFY010000208.1:0-15956 GCA_045532415.1 Eubacteriales bacterium
ACACAAAAAGACCATCGGTTTTCCGATGGTCTTAATTTGTTTATAAGTCTTATGCGAAAATAGACTTTTTAAGCATGAAATAGTCGATAGCGGTCAATTTGCCGTCGCCGTTTATGTCGCAACGAGCAAACGCGTTGTCGGGGTCCTTCAAGGAGCCAACCGAGAGGATGTTCATAACAACCTTCTTAAGCATCAAATAGTCGGTTGCAGTCATCTTGCCGTCGTTGTTAATATCGCCCTTGCCGTCAGAAACAATAGGAGTATCGCCTTCGGGAAGAAGTGTGCCGTTGAGAGCAATCTCAACCTCGTCAAGCCAGAGGAATGCACCGTTAGAATAGGAATCAAATCTGATATAACGGTAATTTTGAATGCTTTCTGTAACAACTGTCATTTTAGAAAGGTCGGTAATAACGCCGTCGATGGGAAGACCTTCGCCAACCTTAACCAATTTATCGGTATAGCCGATTTCGGTAAAGTTAGTGCCGTCGTTAGAGCCAAACACCTTCAAGTAATAGGGAGGGTTAACGCCCCATTGCTTGCTTGCAGAATAAATGCTGAATGTGTTGGTCTGAACCTTTGTACCGAGGTCAACAAGAACCTCTACATGGTCGATACCGCCCACATTTTTGTTAAATGCGGAATATGTGGAGGAGAAGGGATCGTATGTGCTCTTGAAGCCGTCGGTAAGACGGATTTCGTCGTCAAAGAGAGAGCTGCCACTTTGATAGGTATAATCAGAATCGCTTGCTGTGTAGCTTGCGCCGATAGATACTATTGAAAATTCGGAGAGGGAAAGAGCATCCGAAAGCTCACTTATAGAATTTGCATACTGAGTCTGGGTAGCAGAAGAGTTATCCAAAACCTTCTTTGCGTTGTCGATTGCGGTTTTGAGGATAGCATAATTGCTTGCGCGGTAATGACCGGAATCCTCTGCAACAGCCTGAGAAACGAGGTCGGTAAGAACGCTGTTGAGGGAGAGGGAGGAAAGAAGCTTTTTAACGTCACCGCTGGAGGGATAGGTTTCTTTGAGAAGTGCTTCAGCCTTTGCAATGTTTGCTTCCAGCTGTGCATTGGGCTTTTCAACTGTTTTTGCGGTAGCAACAACGTTTTTAAGCTCGGAAGCAAGGCTTTCATCATAGGTGCTTTCCTTGGAAACAACCAAAAGAACGTCACAAACAGCACGTCCGTATTCGGAATTTGTGGTTTCGGCAAGGTAAACAACGCCGTCTGTTTCGTTATACATAGCGCTGGATCCGCCGCCGTCAAGACGGTAAACATGAATACAGCCCAATTTCATCATCGCTGCAGCAACGTCCTTAAGAGTAAGTCCGTATTCTTCGCTGATGAAGTAAACAAATGAGCCGTCTGCCTTAACACCGAATGCTGTCCAAGCACGGCTGAGGCTTACGCTGTGTGTACCGATGTTAGATTGAGTGTTTGTCTGGTCAACGCCGTCCTTAACAAGGGCATAGCAGGAGGAAATTGCGCTGTAAGCGTTGTTCATTGCTTCCTTTGCGGCGCTGTTCTGCTCGGTAACAGAAATAGAAACAACATCGCCTGCAGTAAGACCTGTTGCATAGGAAACCTTGCTGGATGCCTTGGGCATAAAGAGTGTGAAATACTGATGCTCGGTAGGACGGTTTGCACCGTAGGTTGTTTCGGTAACAGAAATAACTCTGCCCTTCAAGGTATGACCAACTGCAAGCTCGCTGTAATCAAGCTTTTCGCAGAGGATTTCATAGCCTTCAACAGAGCCCGAAACGCCGGATTTACCGTAAGCGTCATAATAGAAGAAGCGGTTTACAAAATCTGCGTTTCTTCCTGTAACATAGGAATATTTTTTGTTAACAGAAGCCAAGCCGTTTGCGAACTTTTCGCCCTTGATTTCCACAGTATAGGAAAGATTGGTGAGAGCCTGGGTAAATTTACCGTCAGAAGAGAAGATACCAACGGATTCACCTGCACAAGCGGCGTCTGCGGCAATAATTCTACCGCCCGAAATGTTGATACCGCACATATTAGAGCCGTTAAAGAAGGAACCGTTTATTGCACCGATAACCTCATAACCTGCGTCCTTTGCACGGTTGATGTGTGTAGAGAAATAGGGAAGGTTTGCACCGCCGTATGCGGCATAAGCCATAGGAATTGCGCCGTTTGCAGGGTTAAATTCCAAAACATAGGAGGTTGCGGTTTTTCCGCTGTCGGAGCCGGAAATGCTGTAAGTTGAATAGGTTGCGGAATTGCTCAAGGTTTTTGCTGTGGAGGTGTTCTTGTTCAAGGTCACGGTGGATGTGGTGGTAGCCGCGCCGGCAAACACACAGGTGGACACAAGCATCACAGCAACAACAAAAAGAGCAATAAAACGTTTTGCGCTTTTCATGATTTATCTCCTTATTAATTTAATACTTAAAAATATTATACAAGATTAATAATTTCGTGTCAACAATTCGTTGGATTTTTATGCTTCTTATTTTTGCCATTGGGGCAATATTCCCAATTTCTTTAATATAGGATAAAGCCCTGCCACGGGAAGCCCGATTATGTTATAAAAATCTCCTTGGAAATGCTCTACAAAAAGGCTTGCCTTTTCCTGAATGCCATATCCACCTGCCTTGTCCATAGGCTCTCCCGTTGCAATGTATTTCCATATTTCTTCGTCATCCAAATGACGGAATTTTACCATGCTTTCGCAGGAAAATTCCTCTATTCCCTTTTTTGATACAACACAGCATCCCGTTATAACCGAATGACAGCTGTCGGAAAGCTTTTTTAGCATTTGGAATGCATCCGATTCATCCTTTGGCTTGCCGAAAATATGGCTTTCAAGGCAAACGACCGTATCGGCACCGATTACAACTGAATCCTCATCCAAACGGGAAAAAACATCAATAGCCTTGGCTTTGGCATTGCAAACCGCCAATTCTGCAGGCGCCATTCCTTCTGTAATTTCGTCGGCATCCGAGGGGATAACATTATATTCATATCCTGCCAGAGCTAAAAGCTCACGTCTTCTTGGTGAATTTGAAGCGAGAATTAATTTCATTATAAGGCTCCTTTTTTGGGAAAACACTTGATTATTTTATTGTGTTTTATTATAATATCAAATTGATAATATGTAAATAGCGCAGGTAGGAAAAATGAAAATCTCCACAGAAAATATAAAAAGAGTTGTAGTAAAAATAGGAACCTCTACTCTTACACACAACTCGGGCTTTATTAATATTCGCAAGATTAACACACTTATCGAGGCTCTTGCCGACCTTCACAACAGCGGAAAGGAAATCGTTTTTGTTTCCTCGGGCGCTGTTGCCTGCGGTCTTGCAAAAATCGGCTTTTCAAGAGATACCTTAACAACCGAGCAAAAGCAGGCTGCTGCCGCTGTTGGTCAATGCCAGCTTATTGATATGTACGCCCGCGGCTTTGCCGATTACGGCACAACAATCGCTCAGATACTTATTACAAGAAGCGTTATTGACGACCGCGAGCTTCGCGCTCATGCCAGCACAACTCTTGAAACACTTCTTGCTCAGGGCATTATCCCGATTGTTAACGAAAACGATACAATTTCCAACGAGCAGATTAAGATTGGAAGTAACGATACTCTTGCGGCGACTGTTGCAAGGCTTGCCAATGCCGATTTGCTTATAAATATGTCGGATATCGACGGTCTTTATGATTCCGACCCCAGAAAGAATCCCGATGCAAAATTTATCGAATTTGTTCCCGAGGTTTCCGACGAGGTTTATTCCTACGGTGCAGGCGCGGGTACATCAAGAGGTACAGGGGGCATGGCAACCAAGCTCGAAAGCGCAAAATATGTTACCGAGCGCGGTATCCCTATGATAATCGTAAACGGCGCCGATACATCCATACTTTACGATATTTTTGACGGCGAATTTAGAGGAACCTATTTCGCCGCCAAGAAAGTAAAATAATTATTTAATTGTGTTTTCGGTTGTTAAGAATTTAATGGAGCGTTCAACCGAATCCTTAGATTCTCCCCAAGGGAGATCGTCAAAACGGTAATCGAATTTTTTACAGAAAAGGGAAACATCGTCCTTAAGGCTGTTTAAATATGCGGTTACCTTTTCGTTTGCCGCCTTAACAAATTCGGTATAATCCTCTTTGGTTAATGCTCTTTTTGCGGCAATAACATATTCACGGTAATGAGGCAGACAGAAATAACGAACCTCCGAGAAGGACTGACGGAAATCCTTTTCCTCGGCATAAAGCTTTGACGCGGTGGAAAGCATTTTCGAGAATTTGTCCTCGATTCTTTCGCAGATATAGCAATGCTCGTTTAATCTGCCGATTCTTTCGACGCTTTTTGCCCCAATGTCTTTAGAGAAAAAGTTTCCTGTTTTGATTTCCTTTTTAAGGGATTCAAGATGGCTTTCAAGCATAAGAGCAAGCTCAAGACGGTGCTTCATGCCGTACATTTTCTGAAAATGCTCGGCGCAAAAGCCCTTTTCGTTGGTTTCGCATCTTATGTCAGGCTCCATCATGGATGCACCGAGGATTATTTCCAATTCGTCCTTTTCAAGCTTTTCTCTCAAAGCGCAAAAGGGACAGCGCTTTTTATGTTCTTCAAAGGCTTCGGTGACGGGAATTGTATAAATATGTTCTTTCATCATAGCTCCTTGATATTTAATATCAACATTATATATTATTTCTACCTAAAATACAAGAGGCATAAATTTTATGAAGCTTATTCAGCATGGTAAGGATTTGATTTTATCCGAAATTTCAAATTTCGACCCCTTTGTGTCGGCAGAATGCGGTCAATGCTTCCGCTTTGAGAAAATCAGCGAGGATGAATATTTTTTAATTGCCTGCAACCGAGGTCTTAATGTAAAAAGACTTTCGGAGGGCTGGCTTTTTGCCGATATGAACGAGGATGAATTTAATAAAAGCTTTGTTTCCTATTTTGATTTGGAAAGAGATTACAGCAAAATAATCGACAGCTTTTCCTTTGACGAGAATATTTCGAGAGGGGCAAGGGCAGGCAACGGCATAAGAATTTTCCGCCAAGACCCTTGGGAAACCTTGATTTCCTTTATTATTTCTCAAAACAACAATATCCCGAGAATCAAAAAAATAATTTCTTCTCTTTGCGCCCTTCTTGGCGACGAAATCTCCGAAGGGGTTTATTCCTTCCCCTCGGCAGAGCGTATTTTAGAGGCAGGCTTGGAGGGTATTGCCCCAATAAAAAGCGGATTCCGCGGTAAATATATAATTGATGCGGCAGAAAAGGTGGTATCAAGGGAAATCGACCTTGATGAAATCGGAAAAATCGGCTATGAAAATGCCTTGGCAGCCTTAAAAACCATAAAAGGTGTTGGGGACAAGGTTGCAAACTGCGTTCTCCTTTTCGGATTTGGTTATTATAACGCCTTTCCTGTTGACGTTTGGGTAAAGCGGGTTATCGAAAAATATTACGGCGGCTCCTTTGATTCAAGCTCATTGGGAGAATATGCAGGCATAGCCCAGCAATATCTATTCCATTATGAAAGAAATATGACTAATACACAAGACGTCTAACACAAATTAGACGTCTTGTTTTTGTTCAATGTTCACAAAAAAGAACATAATCATTGACACAAAGAAATTAATTTTGTATAATATATGAAGAAAAAACACAATAAGGAGAAAAGTTTAATGAAAATCACCAAAAGATTTCTTGCTCTCGGCTTGGTTATTATCATGCTGCTTTCTACCTGCCTTGTTGCTAATGCGGCAAGCGGTAAGGCAACCATGACCAAGGGCAGCACCTACACTATTGACAACGCGGTGTACTATTCTACTTATACAGTTACCGGTACAAGTAAGAGTACAACTGCTCACGTTCTTGAATTTAATCCTGCCAACGGATATGTTCCTATGGCATTTACAGGTGCAGCAGGCGACGTTTTGTCTGTTGCTGACCAATACGCTGCTGCAGTTGCTCAGGGCTATGAGGTTGCAGGCGTTATCAACGGCGGCTTCTTTGATATGACCCGCGGCTCTCTCAATCAGGTTTTGGTTAGCGAAGGCAGATTGGTTTCCGCCGACTTAAGCGCAAGCGTAGGCGAGGTTGCTACCTTTGATGCACAAGGTAACATGGGCCATGGCTGGAGCGTTCTTCACTTTGATATTACCTTTAACGGCACAACCGTTAAGGAATCTCTCGTTTCTGTTAACAAGAGATATCAATATATTTCTAACGCATCCTCTACAAAGAACTATGTAAACCGTTTCTTCTATTACGACAGCAAGGTTGGCAGCGGCGGACAGCATGGCTTTACAAGTACATCTGCAAAGGGCTATGAAGTTCTCTGCGAAAAGCTCGATTATACTGAGCTTGCAGTAGGCAAGACCTTGAAGGCGAAGGTTATCAGCGTAAGCTCTAACAGAAATTACGGTACCACAATTCCTACAAACGATAATCAGTTTGTTCTCTTTGTAAAGAGCGATTCTTCCTATGCATCCTATGCATCCGGCCTTTCCGCAGGCTCCTCTATTTCTATTTATTCTTATGAATCCAGCTCTACCGAAGCGATGAACAATGCATATTCTACAATGAACTCTGCTTATTATCTCGTTCAGAACGGCGTTGATAAGTGTGCATCTGCTTCTAGCATCGGCGGACACAGCGTTAATAACTATGGCAGACCTTGGACAGTATTCGGCAGAAAAGCCGATGGTACCTTTGTGTACTTCATCTCCACAGGCGAAAAGATCGACCTTGCAGACGTTGCTACAGCTATGATCAAGCTTGGCTGTAAGGATGTTCTCCGTCTTGACGGCGGCGGATCTACTGCTATGTATGTTAACGGCAAGGGCTCTGTTTATTCTCAGGGCAGAAATGTTGCCGACTGTTTGCTTATCGTTAAGAAATCCAGCCTTGAAGATAAAACTCTCACCACCAAATTGAAGGATGCTGTTGCGCTTGCAAAGACTCTTTCCAACCCTACTCCTGAAATTGCTGTGGCAATTACCGAGGCTGAAGCAGTATTGGCAAACACCTATCCTGCAAAGGGTCTTGTTAAGGATGCTCTTTCTAAGGTTAACAACAAGGCTATCCTCAGCAACCTTATTACTCAGGCTAAGGCTGAGCCCTCCTCTCACTATTCTGCTGAGGACTATGCAACTCTTAAGTCTGCTATTACCAACGGTGAAAACGTTTTGAATAATGCTAGCGCAACCGATGCACAGTATACTTCTGCAATCACAAAGATCACCAACGCTCTCGCTCTTTCCAGCTATAATATTCTTTCTGTGGGCAAATCCTACACAGTAGGCGGCGCAACACCTTACAGCGCTGACACAACCGACGATGGCGTTCGCTTGACCGACGGCGCAAAATGCAGTCTTGAGCCCTTGACTTCTGCATATTCTGCATGGAAGGGAAATTATATTGACGATGGTGCAGGCGGAAAATATCAAACAATTACAGTTGATTTGGGCGAAACTACCGTTTCCAATGTTTATAAGATCTATATGGCAAGCAACTTCTGGGGCGTTTCGGCTTCGGGATTTGTAAGTGTTTGGGGTTGCAACACCAAAGACGGAACCTATACTCTTATCGGCTATGACGAAAGTCTTGAACAGGAAGCATCCGGTGTTTCTCCTTCTGTAGATAACTCAACAGTTATCTCCTCCTCTATGACTATCTCCAGCGAGACCGCACAGAATTACCGTTACATCGAATTCCATGTTTATCCCGTCGGAAACTTCCTTTGGGTTGACGAGGTTGAGGTAATCCGCGATGATACTCTCCTTCCCGAGGAAGAGCCTGCTCCTGCAACAGGTAAGGGCGATATTAACAAGGACGGCAAGATGACTGCGACCGACTATTTGATGCTTAAGAAGGTTGTTATGAACGTTCTTTCTGTTGACGATTTGAAGGAGCCTGCAACAGCATTTGCACGTTGCGACATGAACGGCGATGGCAAATTGACCGCTATCGACTATTTCATGCTTAAGAAGGCTATGTTCGCATAAGCTTTAATACACATAGAAAAGACCATCGGTTTTCCGATGGTCTTTTTGTGTTGTGAGGATGTATTTTAAGGTATGAATTTTAATTTTACTTCGATACGTATAAAGTTACCTAATTCAAATCAAAAAACAATTAACACCGTAGGGGCGGTGGCTCTGCTCCGCCCGCGCTTGTTTCGCGTAACTTTTGTTATCGGGAGGAGCAAGCCCCTCCCCTACAATTACCTATTACTTATTCTACGCCCCTCGCGGAGAAGCGCTTTCGATTTGAATAAACTACATCGCGGGAACTAAAATGGTCTGCCCATGCCTCCGCCGGGCTTTTGATGACCGCCGCCGAATCCCGGCTTTCCGCCCATACCGCCTGCTGCGCCGTATATTAAGGAATCCATTGTAACTGTTGCCGCTTCGGTTCCGCCGGTATAGGTGGAATTGTGGGCGAAACCGTTGCTGTCGGCGTGTGCGATTTCGGCACCGATGATTATTTTATAACTGCTTCCTTGCTGTATTTCGGGAGCTGTTATAACAGCACATTGATAAGACTTTTCGGGTGTAAAGGAAACAACAACATTTCCGCTTCCGTCACAAACGGCGATAGATTGGTTGGCGTTGCCCGAGGCATTGATAAGCATTGCGCCTTGGTTTTCCGCTTGGGTAAAGTTTTGCGCCATTCCCACAGAGCCTGTTGCAATAAGGATTCCTCCTGTAACAACAGCCGAGCCGTCAAAGTCAAATGAGCCGTTTCCGCCGTTTGTGGGACCTGCAACCAATGTAACACCGCCCGAAACCGAAACAGTTCCGTTGGAGTCAATGCCGTCGCCCGAAGCGTTTACATAAAGATAACCGCCTGTTATATAAATCTCTCCGATACCGTTTGAAAATCCGCCCATGCCGGGGCGTCCGCCCATAGCCGAATTGTCGTTACCGCCTGCGGCATTCAATCCGTCGTCGGATGCAACAAGGGATGTGTTGCCACCGGTTACAAAAATACGGCTGGCTTCGATGCCCTCATAGCTTTTTGAAATGCTTATGCTGCCGCCCGAAATCGAAAGGTCTGTGTCGGCATGGATGCCGTCATCACCTGAGGAAAGGTCAAAAGAGCCGTTTGTTATTGAAATAGTGTTGTTGGAGTGGATGCAATCGTCTTGAGATTTGATGTTAAAGACACCGCCGTCTATAAGAATATCCGATGCGGCTTTGATGCCCTTTGCAGATTCGCTTGATGAGCTAAGACCGCTTCCGCTGCCGCCGCCCGATACTATTGTAATATTTCCGTCGGTTATTTTAATTGCTGTTTCGGCTTGGATGCCGTCGTTTGCCGAGGTTATGGAAATATTACCGCTTTCCATGTAAACAAAGCCTCTGTCTGCATCCTCGGCATTGTCGGAACGAATGCCGTCGGTTCCCGAATTTAGGGTAATATTGCATTGGCTCAGCTTAACACAATCCTTGCCGTTTAATGCTACGTTTTTAGAATTTACGTTGAGATTTAGAGATGAAACAACCAAATCATCCTTTGAGCAGATGCCATGCTTTGTGTTGCCGTTTACGGTCAAGCTGCCCGTGCCGTTGATTGTAAGGTCGGCACGGGAGAAAATTGCGCTGTCGATTTCACTTTCGTCAACATAAGAATAACCGCTGCCGTCAGAGATTGTGTTTTCTGTGCCGTCCTTGACGGTTATAAAAACCTTGTCGGCTGATTTTATATAAATCGCAGGGCCTTTCGAGTTGTTAAGGTTAACATTATCCAGAACAATTTGTATTTTGTCGGTGTCCTTTGCCTCGATTAAAACCATTTGGTCGGTTATGTCACCCGAAAGGATATAGGTTCCTTCGGCGGTTATATAATAGCCCTCGTCGGTTTTTTCTGCCTCGCCGGCTTTGCCTTCGTCAAAGGAATTTTCTTGGTCGCGGTCTGTCAGGGTGAAATCCATTCCGCTTGTGTCGGCTGTGGAAAGGTTTTCGGGTACCGAGCCTTCTTCTATGGAAGGAACCGAAACGGTTGCCTGCTCATCATCAGAGCAGGAGCAAAGTAAAATTAGAGAAAAAACAAGAAAAATTGATAATAGACGCTTCATTATATGGCCTCCCCATTTTCGGGAGCATCGAAAATTGAAATCTCAAGGTTGCCGTTACGGCAGCGAAGCTTGTCGATAAACTCCTGAATTTTGGTTCTGTCGTTCATTTGTATTTTGTAATGGAGCATATAAAGACTGCCCATGTTGCTTGTTTTCACCTTGGTTAAGGTGTGCTTTTTGGTGTATGACTTGAAAAGGTCGTCGAAGCAATCCGAAAAATTAAGAGATTCGGGAATCATAATGTGAAGCTCCATATATCTTTCGTCGCCTAAGGGAATAAAGGACAAGGCAACCAACACAAGGGAAACGCAAAGGGTGAAAATAACTGCAAGCCCCAAAAAACCTGCGGCGCAGGCGATTCCCGAGGTCATGGCAAGGAAAAGGGCGGCAATATCCTTGGCTTTTCCGGGGACAGAACGGAAGCGAACCAAGGAAAATGCACCCATTACAGCCACACCTGTACCGATGTTTCCGTTAACCATGGTGATAACCAATTCTACTATCATGGGAAGGATAACCAATGAAATTACAAAGCTTTTTGTAGGTGTGTTTTTAATAGATGCGGCGAAAGCCACAATGATTCCGCAAGCCAATGCGGCAAAAAGGCAATAAAGATGGGTTCCTAAGGTTACTTCACCTTGTATTATGGAATCAAGTAAGGACATATTCTTTTTCTCCTGTTTCTGTATTTTGGTGTGTATTTTCGAAAATGTGTGTGCGGTAGGCTGTGCCGTATTTGGAGAAGGATGCAGGCATTATTTTCAGCTTATCAAGGGCATGGGAAAGCCAGATTGGCATTGCACCGTCGGTTTTTATTTCCATTATAAATGTGTTTTGCGGAAGAATCGATTTGCCCTGACTTCCTTTTTCAAGTAAAAGATTGTCGGTGCGGAATCGCACATTTGTGTCGAAGGTTATTCTGAGATTGGGCATATCCTTAATAAAATATGCCTCTCGCTCATAGGAAATCATGGCTTTTGGCGCAGGCCGTTTATAAAGCTCCATAGCATATTCGATTTCCGACATTATCTGGGATTCCTGAGGCTTTTTGCCGTTTTCGAGGTAATCCTCCGCCTCTCTTAAGGTCATTGCAATTCTCCGCTTGTAGACAACACCTTTGAATTTCTTTTTTATTTCAAGAAAAACCTTCGAGTCAAGACTTGGGGTTCCATAGCATCGAAGCCGTAGCTTTTCTTTATAAACCTTTGCTTCAAGGGATTTTCGGATTATGTAGAAATCGGGAGTGTCGAGATAAAGGCTTGAAATTGTGCTTTTCCCGTGCTTGTCGGGAATGAGATATTGAGATATTAAGGAGATGAGCTTTTCCTTTTCGACACTTGAAATAATATATTTTTTCTCTATCCTCTTGAAAATGCAAACGTCCTTTGCCATATATTTCCTCCCTTCTTAAATCTTAAAATTACACCTATATTATATCTGCATTTCTTAAATTAACCTAAAAAAATCTAAAAAAATAACTGTCGCAGAAGAACTCTGCGACAGTATTTTTGCTCTTTATGTTCTTTTAAATTAAACGAGCTTTGTGGGATCAACAACGTATTTGTCCATGATGATCTTGATAAGGTCGATAAGAGCGAGAAGACCGCCAAGACCGCAAAGGAGGGACATGATGATCTTGAATACACCCTTCTTGGTTTCGCCCATCATGAAATTGTGGATACCGAGACCGCCGAGGAAAAGACATACAAGGATGATAACGATCTTATCCTTGCCGCCGAGATCGCCAGCTGCATTTGCCTTCTTCAAAGCAACGCCGCAGGAAAGGCAAACTTCAGCATTGGGAGCTACTGTGTTACCGCAGTTAGAGCAGAAGGAATTGCCTTCGCCTGCTTTAACACCGCACTTGAGGCAGATGGCTTGGTTTTCGTTCATCTGCTCGCCGCACTGTTTGCAATACATAATATACACCTCATAAAAATTATTAATAGACACAAATGCTATGCCATGGCAAAGTTATATCATATTGTTAACAAATTGTCAAGAAATTTCGACATTTATAAAAGCTTTAAAAGCCAATTTATGACGAATCCTGCCGAAATAAGGGCTAAAACCGCTGTATTTGCATATTTATTCTTGAAAATTTTTCCATCAAAAAGGAACAAAAGATAGAGAATCGGAAGCGACCACACCATGGCGTTATATTCAAATGCTGCCGAAAAATCCAATTTCAGCAGGGAAACAAAAGCCCTTGTCATTCCGCATAAGGGGCAGGGTATACCGAAAATAAGCTTGAACGGGCAGGGAACACCTACTGTAAACCAGCCTAATATAAGAATGGCGCCGTATAAAAGAGTTCCCAAAATTTTGATTTTAAAATGTTTAGGCTTGGTCATTTTCTAATCCTTGAAATTATTTAAAAGCATATCGTATTTTTTCTTTACATCCTCGGGCGCGATAATTTCTGCATCACCGCCAAAGCTTGCAACCCAGCCGAAGAAAACATCGCTGGGCACAACGTTTACATGAACCCGAAAGCTTTCGCCGTCATTAAGTATAACAACATCTCTGCCGAAGCGGTCTATTATAACATTGGCAAGGCTGTTTTCACATTTTAATGTTACCCTTTGAGGCTTTCCGCCGAACATACCGAAAACCGCGCTTGAATAGGAGGCGATGTCATATTCTTCAAATTGCGCCCTGCCCTGACGTGTAAGCTCGGTTATTTGAGCATCGAGCATTTTGTCTACACGGTAATGGCGAATGGCTTGCTTTTCGGTATCGAAGGCAACAAGATAATAATTGCTGTCGTCCCAAACCAACGCCCATGGGCTTACTTTATATCTGCTTCCGTTGTTTCGCAAAACCTTTTCCTTTTCTGCGGTCCAGCTGAAATAGTAAAAGGTAATGTCAACATTGTCCTCCATTGCCTCGTGGATGCAGTCGACGGTTTTGTAAACCTCGCTGTTTATAACCTTTGCTCGGTTGGAAACAAAAACCGCACGGTTTAATGCTTTACGGTCGTGAACCCCTGCAAGAGAGGAAAGCTTTTTTATCAATTCTCCGCTTTGCTTTTCGGGGATAAATTTAGATGAACGGACGGCATCTGCAAGTAGCTTTAGCTCGGGAAGCTCAAATTCCCGAGAGGCAACATAATAGCCTGTGGATTTCCCGCGAACCGTTTTTATGTCAACCCCAAGCTCTTTTAAAATTTCGATATCGTTGTAAACGCTTTTTCGTTCCGCAGGAATATCGTATGCGGCAAGAGCCGAAATTATTTCGGGCATGGTCATGGGATGAGCAATATCTGTGCGCTCTAAAAGAATCGAGCGCAGGGTTGTAAGCTTTTTCTTTTGGTTGGCAGAGCGCGGCATTTTGTCCTCCCGTGATGATTGGTGGTATTATTATAATATATAAGGAAATAAAAGTCAATTTCAGCCGAGGTTTTTCGAAAAAAACAATAAATGTTAAAAAACAATGTAAAAATTGCAAAAATATCTTGACAAACTTGAATTTGGATGATATTATAGTATACTGATTTAAAATGCGGAAGATATGCCGTTAATTGGTCGGACATTAATTATGTGAACCGACAAAAAATGTTATTATTCCGCACCGGAGAACGAACACCGTGGATATTCCCGCCGTAAAATCGGCGGAGAAAATGAATGGAGTGATTGATAGAAATGGTGAAAGAACGACTTCTCGGAAAAACCCTCCGTATGTCATTTTCCAAGAACGATGAGGTTCTGGAGATCCCCAATCTTATCGAAGTGCAGAAAAAGTCCTTTAAGGATTTTGTAGAGCATGATATTGGGGATGTGTTGAGAGATATTTCGCCTATGGCGGATTATTCCGGCAACCTTATTATTGAATTTGTCGATTATTCTCTTGACGAAACGCCTAAATACAGCATTGAGGAATGCAAGGAACGCGACCTTAACTATGCTACTCCTTTTAAGGTGACTGTACGTCTTACGAACAAAATCACCAGCGAGGTCAAGGAGCAGGAAATCTATATGGGCGATTTCCCTCTCATGACAGACAGCGGCACCTTTATTATCAACGGCGCAGAGCGTGTCGTTGTTTCTCAGGTTGTCCGTTCCCCCGGCATCTATTACGGTGCTATTGACGATAAATCGGGCAGACATCTTCTTTCTGCTACCGTTATTCCTTATCGCGGCGCATGGTTGGAATATGAAACCGACACATCTGATGTTTTCTATGTGCGTATCGATAAGAACCGTAAAATTCCGATTACCGTATTGCTCCGCGCATTCGGTCTTGGAACAAACGAGGCTATTCTTGAAAAATTCGGTGACGAGCCTCTCCTTAAAGCAACCTTTGAAAAGGATACAATGCTTCAGGAGGTTGACCGTGTTATTCAGTCCGGCGGTATGACCAATCCCGTTGACGAGGCTTTGAAGGAAATCTACCGCAAGCTCCGTCCCGGCGATCCTCCTATCGTTGAAAGCGCTCAGATACTTATTAATAATCTTTTCTTTGATGAAAAGAGATACGACATTTCTCCGGTCGGCAGATATAAGTTTAATAAAAAGCTTGCTATTTCCAAGCGTATCATAGGTCAGACTCTTTCCCGTGATGCTGTTTCTCCCATCACAGGCGAGGTTATTTATGAAGCCGGCAGAAAGCTTTCCCGTTCCGAAGCAGAGGCTTTGGAGGCGGCAGGCGTTTGCGAGGTTTATTTGACCTGCGAGGAGGAAGAAAAGGAAATCGAAGTAAAGGTATTCACCAACCGTATGGTTGATGCAGGTGCTGTTACCGGTATTTCCAATGAAATCCTCGGTCTTGATGAATATGTTGCTCTCGATCCCTTGATGAGAATTATCGGAGAGGTTGGTCTTGACGATGTTGACGCATTCAAGCGCGCTATTGCCAAGAACCGCGACGAGCTTATTCCCAAGCATATTACAATCGATGACATTCTTGCATCGGTTAACTATATTTTCTGTCTTTACCATGGCGTAGGTAAAACCGACGATATCGACCATTTGGGCAACCGTCGCCTGCGTTCTGTTGGTGAGCTTCTCCTTAACCAGCTCCGTATCGGCTTCTCCCGTATGGACAAGATTGTTAAGGAAAAGATGACAACTCAGGATATTGATACTGTTACACCTCAGTCCCTTATTAATATCCGTCCTATTGTTTCGGCTATCCGTGACTTCTTTGGCTCCAGCCCTCTTTCTCAGTTCATGGATCAGGCTAACCCTCTTGCCGAGCTTACTCACAAGAGAAGACTTTCTGCTCTCGGTCCCGGCGGTCTTTCCCGTGACAGAGCATCCTTCGAGGTTCGTGACGTTCACTATACCCATTACGGCCGTATGTGTCCTATCGAAACTCCTGAAGGTCCCAACATCGGTCTTATTTCCTCTCTCGCAACCTATGCGAAGGTTAACAAATTCGGCTTTATCGAGGCTCCCTACCGTATTGTTAAGAACGGTATCGTAACCAAGGATGTTGTTTACCTTTCCGCAGATGCAGAGGACGAATATGTTGTTGCAACAGCAAACGAGCCTATTGACGAAAACGGACATTTCCTTAACCGTAAAATCGTTGCCCGTCACAGAGATGAAATCCTCGAATTCGAAGCATCTAAAATCGATTTGATGGACGTATCGCCCAAAATGGTGGTTTCGGTTGCTACCGCAATGATCCCCTTCCTTGAAAACGACGATAACACCCGTGCGTTGATGGGTTCCAACATGCAGAAGCAGGCAGTTCCTTTGATGATAACCGAAGCTCCTGTTGTTGGTACCGGTATGGAATACAAGAACGCTTACGACAGCGGTGTGCTTGTTCTTTCACGCAATGACGGTATCGTTGAAAGCGTTTCCTCCTCTAGCGTTGTTGTTCGCAACGATGCAGGCGGAACCGACGTATATAACCTTATCAAGTTCAAGCGCTCTAACCAGGGCACCT
>JAZSFY010000042.1:0-3527 GCA_045532415.1 Eubacteriales bacterium
AGTGCGGCAATCAACGGTGATACCATTACTGTTGAATATCCTTCTCTTGTTGCTGATAACGGCAGAGTTTTCGATGTTACATTGAAAATCACCGTAAAGGCAGCTAAGGAAACCTATGACGGCTTCCTCTTCAGCTCGGAAATTTCAAATCGCGGTACAGAACGCTTCAACGAGATCATGCTTCCCTTTGTTGATCTTGATGTTGCTTGTGATGAAGACCGCAAGAACGATGTGTTCTATCACATCGAAGGTCTTGGCAGAACAATTCCCAATCCCTGGGATACTGTAAGAGCTGCTTCCCACACCGAATATATTTCCTCCGATAACCATGTTGTTTGGAGCTCCCAGCGTTATCCCGGCGATGCGGCAATGGGCTGGTTCGGTTTGCAGACAGGTAACCACTTCCTTTATATGGGACGTCACGATCCCGATCTTAAAATCTGCGTTCTCAATGTTGGTGTTTCTCCCCGTGATGCAGATCCCCGCTTGATGATCAATATTTCTCATCTTCCTTCTGCAAAGCAGGGTGAAACTGTTAAAACCACCGAATGCTTCGTTTCTCTTAACGAGGGCGACTGGAGAACAGGCTCCGATATCTATCGCGGATATGCAGAAAAGAATTGGTACACAGCTCCCGTTGTTCCCGAATGGGTTAAGAATTTCACAGGATGGCAGAGAGTTATTCTTCGTCACCAATTCGGTGAAATCAACTATAAGTATGAAGACCTCCCCAAGATATACGAAAACGGTAAAAAGTATGGCTTGAATATGCTTTTGGTATTCGGCTGGTGGAAGGGAAGATTCGATAACGGCTATCCTATCTATGAAATCGATGAAGAATTGGGCGGCGCAGAAAAGCTCAAGGAAGCAATCGAAACCATTCAAAAGGATGGCGGCCGTGTTGCTCTTTATACCAACGGTCAGCTTATCGACGTAAACACCGATTACTACCGCGAAATCGGTCACAAGGTTTGCCGTATCGACATCGACGGCAACGATTACCGCGACCATTACCGCTTCGGTAACGACGGTACATTGCTCCGCGCATTCGGATATAAGTCCTTTGTAACAGCATGCTGTGCAAATGACGAATGGCAGAACAGAGTTGTAATGCACGAAAAGATGAAGTTTGATTTTGGTGCCGATTCTGCATTCTTCGACCAAATCGGCGCGGCGGCTCCTCTTCCTTGCTTTAATGAAGATCACTTCCATGGTCCTCGTCCCGATGAATGTGAAAAATGGCGTATCGAAGCGTTCAAAAAGCTTCGTGCAAACTGCCCCGATGGAAAAGCTGTTGGTACCGAAATGGTTTGCGACATGGTTATCCCCTATGTTCAGTATATCCACGGTATCCAGATCGGTGCTGTGTTTACACCTGATTGCTTCCCCAATATGTTCATGAGAACCTTCCCTGAATTGATTCAGACCGACCGTTTCGTTCATGACTATAAGGAAGGCATGGACCGCGCTCTTAATCATGCATTCATTCGCGGCTTCCGTTTCGACGTTTCTCCCTGGAGAGGCAGAACCGACATCAGCTCTATTCCTCAGTTGGGCGAAAAGCTTGCTCAGATTATTGCACTTAAGGCAGAATACAAGAAGTTCTTCTATGAAGGCGAATACTATGTTGAAAATACTCTTGACGGTATTGTTCCTTCCTGCATTAAGTACGGCGAATTCAGAAACGGCAATGAGCTTATGTATGCTCTTTGGAATGACTCTAATTCCGAACAGACATTTACTGTATCGGGAATTGAAATAACTATGAAAGAACAAGAGGTAAAATGTGTATGTTTAGCTTAAAAGGTAAAGTTGCTCTCGTAACAGGCTCCTCTCGCGGTATCGGCAGAGGAATCGCTCTTTCTCTTGCTGAAGCAGGCGCTGATGTAGTTGTAAACTACGCAGGCAACGCAAAGGCAGCTGAGGAAGTTGTTGAAAAGATTCAGGCAATGGGTCAAAAGGCTATTGCAATTCAGGCAGACTGCGGCGACAAGGATTCTGTTGACGCAATGTTTGATGCTGCTATGAAGGAATTCGGCAGAATCGATATTTTGATTAACAACGCAGGTACATCTCAGGATAAGGATATTTTCTCTATCGAATTGGAAGACTGGGATAGAATTATTAAGACCAACCTTACATCCGGTTATCTCTGCAGTAAGCGCGCTATGGAAATCATGCGCGACCAGAACTGCGGTAGAATCATCTTCATATCTTCTGTTGTTGGTCAGAGAGGTGCTCTCTACGGACATGTTCACTATGCTGCAACCAAGGCAGGTCAGATCGGTATGGCTAAGACCATGGCTCGTACTGCTGCTCCTTACAACATCACCGTAAATGCAATCGCTCCCGGCTTTGTTGCAACCGAGCTCTTCCTCCAGACACACGGCGAAGAAGAAATGAAGAAGCTTGCTAAGTCCAACCCTGTTGGCTTCATCGGCTCTCTTGATGATATCGGCGCTGCTGCAGTATACCTTGCATCTGACGAAGCTCGTTATATCACCGGCGCAACAATCGACGTTAACGGCGGTAACAACTTCAGATGATTAAATTTACTTGGTTGGGACAAGCAGGCGTATTGCTTGATTGCGGAGGAACAAAGCTTTTGGTGGACCCCTATTTTTCTGACAGTGCGGCTGAAATAGCCTGCCCCAGAAAAATGCCGGTTGATCCCATGGTTTGGGATATTAAGCCCGATTTGCTTTTGATAACTCATGAGCATATCGACCATTACGATCCCGAAACAGTTCCTCATTTTGTAAATGAAAATACATCTATGACGGTTCTTTCTCCCTTCTCTGTAAGGTCGAAATTATTGTCATACCCCGGCAAGCATAATCTTGTTCAGGTAATCCCCGGAGTGGTATGGACTCATGGCGATGTTACTATAACAACTGTTGGCGCGGTTCATTCCGATCCTTATGCAGTTGGCTTCATCGTAGAGTATGAGGGCGAATCTGTTTATTTAACAGGGGATACGCTTTTCTGCCCTCCCTTGCTTGATGAGATAAGCGTCGACGTGGACTTTGTGGTTCTTCCCGTTAACGGAAAGGGAAACAATATGAATGCGGTTGATGCGGCAAAATTTGCAGATTATGTTGATGCAAAATGCGCGATTCCGGTTCATTTTGGTATGCTTGACGATTTGAACCCCGAAATTTTCCAATGGGATGAGGTTATAATTCCCGAAATTTATAAGGAGATTGAATTATGAAAATAACTGATATTAAAACATTCGTTGTTGACTGCTTCCGTACAAACTGGGTGTTTGTTAAGGTTTACACAGACGAAGGCATCGACGGCGTAGGCGAAGCAACTCTTGAATATAAGGAAGATGCTCTTCTTGGCGCAATCGGTCATGCACGCGAGGCTATCCTCGGTCAGGACCCTATGAACATCGAGCTTATCACTCATAACCTTTACCGTGATGCTTATTGGCGCGGCGGTGCGGTTCTTATGTCCGCTATTACCGGTATCGAAATGGCTCTTTGGGATATTAAGGGTAAGGCTCTCGGCGTTCCCGTTTA
>JAZSFY010000273.1:0-2655 GCA_045532415.1 Eubacteriales bacterium
ATAAAACTGCCCAAGTGTCCATTAGGACACTTGGGCAACCCATCGGGAGATAAATCATCTTATATGAAATTCAAAAAGGAATTACGCCTTTTTCTTCTTCATAAGGATAACTACTACAACTGCAGCAACAACTACAACTGCAGCGATGATACCGATGATAAGACCGGTATTGCTGCCGCCGTCGTCAGCAGGAGCAACAGAGGATGTAGCAGCGGGAGCCTTGGAAGGAGCCTTAGAGGTTTCCTTAGAAGTTTCCTTGGAGGATTCCTTGGATTCTTCCTTGGAGGGTTCTTCGGAAGGAGCTTCTTCAGAAGGAGCCTCGGAGGGTTCTTCATCTTCAACGGGCTCAACGAGCTCAACAACATACATCATGGAGTTCTTATAGATACGTTCGCCCTTTTCAAGGTCGATACCGAAGAGCTTAACAACAGAGCCTTCGCCGATTGTCTGAACTGCTGCAAGACGGTCCTTACCGATACCGCCTTCGGAGTTAACAGAAAGAACAACAAGGCCTTCCTGTTCAAGGTCAGCGTCCCAAACGATATAGTTTGCGCCGTCGCCGATCTTACGGTCAACAACTTCATATTCACCGTCGGTGCCTTCGATGGGAAGGAGAACGAGGTTGGTACATTCAAAGTTGTTATAGTCGTTAACCTTGTTAACGGGATCTTCGATTACGAGGAAGGAGTCTTCGCCGAGAACGTAGCCGCCGATTCTGTCGATAGTGATCTGAAGGTTGCCGTCAGCATCTTCGGGGAGAGTACCGTCCTGAAGACCCTTATCCTGGGGAACATTTTCAACTTCGGATTCAGCGAGAGTCATAACAGCACAGTTGTTGGGCTGCTTCTTACCGCCGTTACCAAGACAAGCATCCTGCCATTCGAGCATACCGGGCTTCAAATCGAAGTATTCCTGTGCAGCTGCTGCATAGGAAAGACCGAACTGAGCCTTGGAGCCCCAAGCAGCAAGACCGGACATTTCAGCGGGGATTGCGATTTCGTAAGTAGTGGTGTTGTTAACGTCATCTCTAACAACAACAGCATCCCAGTCGTTGATGGAGATTTCATCTTCTTCAACACCTGCGGGATAGCTCCAGATAGCGCGAGCGAGCTCGCCGTCTTCGAGAAGACCGAAGCCTACTTCGAGATAGTTACCGGTGTAGTTTTCGCCGGAGGTGGGGTTACCGGGAGTGAGGATGAACTGTACGCAGGAATACTGCCACATATAAGGATAGTCAAGTTCATCAAAGGTGCCGTCGCCGTTTCTATCTTCCTTGGGAAGACCTACATGGATGTCGGATTTAACAACCCAAGCCATGTAAAGGTTTTCAGCGTCGTAAGCGGAATAGAATTCAACATCCCAGTTATCAAAAGCATCGAAGTCATCGGTGTCAGAGAACTGAGCTTTGTCTTCGGAATAGCTGTGCATAGCAAAAACGCTGCCGTATTCGCTAACATTAACTACACCGTCAACTGTGGGAGCAGCTTCAACATAGGGAATTTCTGCTTCAAAGTTTTTGTCGTCATCTGCTGCTGCAGGCAGAACAAACATTGCACAAAGCAAGGTAGCAGAAAGAACAAACGCGAGAATCTTCTTCATTGTTAGTCTCCTTGTAAATTTTTAGGCATATTTCGCCTTTTAGTTATTCTAATTATAACCCATACCTTTCCAAAAATCAATACCTTTTTTAGTTTTTTATCCACAGCTCAATATCAATAGCTCTGTGTTAAAATAATGGTTGATTTTTATAAGTGATTGTATTATAATGTATATATTAACGGTATGAAAAAACGATTTACCGTCACGGAGAAATGATTAATGGGACACATAGAAGAATTTAATCGTTTAAAAAGACAGCTTTTTGATAAATATTTTGAATTTTTAAATCCCCGTCAAAGGGAGGCTGTTTATACCACTCAGGGGCCTTTGCTTGTTTTGGCAGGGGCAGGCAGCGGAAAAACCACTGTTATCGTCAACCGTATTGCCAACATAATCCTTTTCGGCAGAGCCGCCACAGACGAATCACTTCCCGATAATTTCGAGAATTTGGTTCCCGTAATGGAATCTGCCTTGAAAAAGGGCAATAAGGACGACATTAAATGGGCGTTAAGACGTTGCGCTGTGGAGCCTGCATTTGCATATAAGGTTTTGTGCATCACCTTCACAAACAAGGCGGCAAAGGAATTTAAGGAAAGATTGGCTTCTGCCTTAGGGGACCAAGCAAGGGACATTTGGGCAGGCACATTTCATTCGGTCTGCGTTCGTATTTTAAGACGTCATATCGACCTTTTGGGCTATAACAACGATTTCACTATATACGATACCGACGATTCCAAAAAGCTTATCGGAGAAATTTTAAAGGAATTAAAAATTCCCGAAAGCATGATTTCTCCCCGAGAGGCATTGAATTATATTTCAAGAGCAAAGGAAAATTCGAGGACATATTCCGACGAGGCGTTGGACGCAGGCAAGGACCAAAGGCTTATTAAGCTTGCAAAGATTTACGGAAAATATCAAAAAAATCTCAAATCGGCAAATGCCTTGGATTTTGATGATATAATCATGCTGACAAATTGCCTTTTTGATGAATTTCCCGATGTATTAAGAAAATATCAGGACCAATTTGAATATATCCTTGTTGACGAATATCAGGAT
>JAZSFY010000181.1:0-4291 GCA_045532415.1 Eubacteriales bacterium
GTTGCCGTCGCCGTCGCCGTTGCCGTCGCCGTCGCCGTTGCCGTCTGCGCCGTCATCCTCACCGTCTGCGCCGTCATCGTCGTTTTTATTATTTGAAGCAGGGCTTTTGTTGGGATTTTGCTTCATAAGCATATCGTAAACCTGCTCCACGGTATATTCATAGCCCTCTTCACCGTCGGGAGCGTTATGTATCGCCACACCGTAATCCTTTATGCTTATTTTCCTGACATCCATATTAAAGCTTTGAAGAATGTTTGAATTAACAACAATATCACACGCCTTATCGTAGGATTTCAAATCGTAATCCGCCTGCATTCTGAAGGGGTGGCACAATGCCGTATGAAGCGCCGTGTGCATAAGAACAAATTCAAGCTCATCATCGTCAATTTTATTAAGAAAATCGGGGTTGAATGCAATTCTTATTCCGTCGGTATAGACGGTTTCGCAGGTTTCGTCTAACGAAAACTTCATGTTCATTAACAGCAAGGCATAAAAGGGCTGCTTTTGCAAAAGTGACAGCCGAGCGTTTTGAAGCCGTTTTACAATTTTCAATATTTCTTCATCATACCGAACCATTACGAACAACGCCTCTCTTAGAAATCAAACGGGAATATTCGGGTATTGCCAAAAGAGTATCCTTGTAGTTTTCTTCTATTTCCTCATAGTTACGAAGCAATATGGCAATATAGTCGGCAGGGAATTTTTCTGCATAACGCAGGGAATTGCCCATTTTTGTCAAATTGTTCTTAACATCCTTGGCATAGGTGGTCATACCCGAAACAACAGCATACAAGGCATCCGAGGCTTTCGGAACATCATATACCACTCCGTCGAAAATATCCTGCATCTTGGGTAAATCGTTATGAACCGAGCACCAAGAACGAAATTCCACAGCGGCACCGCATCCCACAAGCCCCGACACCATAGGATAAACCTCGTCAAGCTCGTCGCAGACGTTATTAAGAATATTACTTACCATTTCCCATGAACGGGGTGTTGCAAAGGCAAGGTCATCGGTTTTTGGGTCGAAGCCG
The DNA here is from genome assembly GCA_045532415.1 of Eubacteriales bacterium. Taxonomy (GTDB): domain Bacteria; phylum Bacillota; class Clostridia; order Oscillospirales; family CAG-382; genus Coliplasma. The sequence continues at coordinate 1,035 of JAZSFY010000181.1, forward strand.
AAAAGTCTGTCGGGGCGGAATGAAAGAAAGCCCAAAACCTTTGGATTGACGCCTGCGCGAACCGCCCAATTACGCCATGAGGTAAAGCTGCCCTCCACCTCAATATGCAAAAGACGGTTTGCCAACGCCTTCGGCATCTTAAAGGAAACCGATTTGTCGGTAACACGGTTGCCTGCCGCAATAACAATACAGTTGTCGGGCAATTTATGCTCGCCTACAACACGGTCGAGGGTTATCTGGTATGCCGCCGCCTGAACCGATTGGGGCGCAGCGGAAATTTCGTCCAAAAAGAGAATATTTATAATATCATCATCAGGGGACATTTGGAATATTTGAGGCTTTAGCCATATTGCAAGGGTTTTATCGGCGTTGGCTGTTGGAATACCTCTAAGGTCGATTGGGTTAAACAAAAGCAGACGTACATCGGTTATTCTGACCTCTTTGCCTGTTTCTTTTTTTATGTCCTTTGCAATCTGACGTATGGCTTGGGATTTACCGACACCGGGAGGGCCCCAAAGCATTACCGAGGGCAGAATTTTTGGAGATTGCCCCTTATTGATAACCGCGCAATAGGATTTTGACAAGGTATTTATTGTGGATTCTACCGACAATGTCGGCATATTCATTCTTTTTTCGCTCATGCTGATACTCCTAATTTTTCGTTGATTTCTTCGATTTCCGCCTTGATTTTTGCTATTTCATCAATATAATTGGTTTCTTTTATATCATTTTCTGCCTCAAGGGATTGCTTTCTGTAAATAAGGTTTTTAAGATATTGCTGGTATTTGGTTTTTGTGGATTCAAGATTATCCAACAAGAAATTCAAGCGTTTTGTAATTCCCGAATTACTTTCGACTTCCATAAAATAGGTTCCGTTAAGACGTACACAAACATAAGGGATTCTTTTTTTCACAGAGCCGTCCTCCTTTGAGGTTTGAACTCTGGGATTCATGTATGCAGGTACATAAACCTCAAAGCCCTGATATGTAAGAATAGGGGTTTCGATAGGGTGGTTTGCTTTGGTCTGAACGGCATTGTAGATAAGTGTTCGGATATTCTTTTGCTCCTCGATGGGCATTTCCTTGTAATCTGTCTTATTTTCGGCGTAATATTCAATATCCTGCGTTATATTCTCGATTCGCTTTTTTTCTTCCTCGATTTGTCTGTCCAAGGAAAGAAGCTCTCGCTTTTGCTTTTCGCGGTTTTGAATAAATTCATAATGGAGAATATTGTATTTATCAAGCTGATTGGAAAGCTCTACACGGCGCTTGATAAGAGGATTGCCCACAGCCAAAGCCTTTACCTCGGCATAATTTAAAACAGCCTCGTCAACGTCGTCGCCGTCCCTTTGAGAAACGGTTCCCGAAAGAATCTGGCTTATAAATCTCTGCTTGGATTCCAATAGCTGCCATGAATAGGCATCAAAGCTTCCTCGGGTTATGTATCGGAATATCTTTACAGAATCACATTCATTTCCCTGACGCAAAATACGTCCCTCTCGCTGAACCATATCCGCAGGACGCCATGGCACATCCAAATGGTGGAGAGCGCAAAGACGTTTTTGAACATTAACTCCCAAGCCCATTTTAAATGTAGAGCCCACAACAACGGCAATATTGCCCTTTTCCAATTCCTCAAACAGGATTTTTTTCTTTATGGGGGAATCTGCCTCATGTATGAATGCAATCTCGTTTTCGGGCATACCCATTGCAATAAGCAGACGTTTAAGCTCGTCATAAAGATTAAAGCCCGCTTTAGGTGTGGAAACGTCGCAAAAAACCATTTGTATAAGCCTTTTATCACGGCTCCCGCTGTAAATTTCCATAACGTTTTCGGCACAGCGGAATACCTTTGAATCGATTTCCAAGCCGTAAATCATATCAATAAGGCGCATATCCAACGCCGCTTTTCTGCCGTCGGTGGTTATCTTTAAAAGATTGTCGATTTTCGGCTCTACTCTTTTTCTGCGAACGTCATCGGCGCGCTTTGATATATCCTGAAGAAATATCTTGAAATCCTCACCGCCTTGACGTACAGAATCGGTATAGCCGTTAAAATCAGGCAAGCCCATTGACTGGTCTACGTGGTAGAAATCTGCAATAGAGGAGAGAATTGCGGTAAGCTCGGGTACGTTGTAAAATCTCGAAAAGCGTGTTGCAAGGTGATAGCTGTTTGTGTCTACGTCGATTTCAAATTCGGTGGTCTTTTTGCCAAACATGGCAACCCATGAATCGAAATTCTGTATGCCCATAAATTCAAGCTCGCCGTCCTGCAAATATTTTTGCAATACAAAAAGGTCGGTTATAGAATTGGTTATGGGTGTGCCTGTTGCCATAATCACACGTCCGCCGTTGTTTTGACGTTGAACGCAATGAACCTTGTCCATAAGACCGTCGCATTTCATAGAACCGGCTCCGCTTATACCTCTTACACGGGTAATGCCCGATTGAATGCTGACGTTTTTATAGTTGTGCGCCTCGTCAACAAACAAGGTGTTTATACCAAGCTCGTCAAAGGGGATTTCGCAAACATTTGCGGTTGTTTCTGCTTGAAGCTTTTCCAAGGTTTTTTCGATAGCAATACGCCTTTTGGATAAATGTGCCTTTGATGCAAATTTTTCGTTTGCCTTTTCAATCTTTTTCTTTTGTTCCTCGTAAAATTCCTTGTAGTATTTTTTGGAGAGGGAAAGCATATCAAAGCAGCTGTATGCCATTAAAATTCCGTCGAAATCCTCGTCGATTATCCGCTTTAAGGTTTCGTTTCTTTTTTCAATGTTAAAATTCTTTCGGTCAACAACCAAAAGCTTTGATTGGGGATAAAGATATCTGAACATTTCTGCCCATTGAGGCAAAATGTTGTTGGGGATAACATAGAGATTCTTTTGGGATTTACCAAGACGGCGAAGCTCCATTCCTGCTGCAATCATGGTAAAGGTTTTTCCTGCTCCCACGTCGTGAGCAAGAAGTGTGTTTGGCGAAAACAAAATTCTTGCCACCGAATTTTTTTGGTGGGGGCGAAGCTCTACTGTTTCGTTCATATTGGGGAAATTAAGGAACGAGCCGTCGAAATTACGCTTTTTAATGTTTCCGTATCGACGGCAATATGCGCCCTGAAGGCGTCTTTTGCGTGTTGCATCGTTCCAAACCCAATTTTGAAATTCGCTTATTAGCTTTTCCTGCTTTTCAAGGATTTTTACTGTTTCGTTTTGGTTTATAATCCTTGTGTTTTTGTCCTTGTCGAAAGTCGGATCGTAGCCA
>JAZSFY010000091.1:0-4935 GCA_045532415.1 Eubacteriales bacterium
GTTAAGACTTCTACGTGTTTTATAGAACTTTACAGCTAATCTGTTTGAAGTACAACATCTACTTATGTTACGGATAAACTCCACTTAAAAACATAGTTAATCGCAAATTTGATATAAATATCGAAAAGCCATAACATCGCTGAAATGTTTATAAGCAATGCTTTTACTCTTAATCAGTCTTTTTACTGTATCTGCATTGTACCATACAGACACGAAATTACAAGAGATATAACAGAATTATCTGCTTTAACATAAAATAGTAATTGATAGTTTTTAGTATAGATTTATATCAGATGATTTAAAAAATACGGAAATATCAAGCGTTTGGTAACTTGGTATATTCCTTCATTTGATTAGTATTTTTAGATGCTATTATATCGAGTATCGAAAATTTCGATGATAAACTTCGAAAAGATTAGTTTGACTTATCGTATTCTTTGAAGTAAAATGTGGAACAAATAAAATATTGTTTTATTAAAGGCGTCGATGAAGACGGAATCTGCAACGAATTTTTCAGAGAGTCGGGGACGGTGTGATCCCGATAAAGGACTGTAGAATTTCCTATCCCTTCTGAGCCGGAAATCCCAAAGGTTCCAACACCCAGTAGGCGTTTCCCGTGAATGCTGCGTTAATGCATAGAAGTTATTTGACTTCGAAGAGGAGGCGGAATGTGTATGTCCGCAATTTGAGTGGTACCGCGAGTGCTATATTAGTGTAACACCCGTCTCAAAGCAAATAAGGCTTTGGGACGGTTTTTGTTTTTTCCCGAAGCAATCATGCATAATATGATTCTTAGAAAGGCGGAAAAAAGAATGTTATCTCTAGACAAGGTATTTAATGCACAAACGGTTTTAAAAAGTATAATCCGTGAAACAAATTTAGTAAGAGCCTACGGCATATCCGATGAATGTGAGCTTTATCTAAAGCCCGAAAATCTGCAAATAACAGGCTCGTTTAAGGTAAGAGGCTCGGCATATAAAATCGCTATGCTTTCCGAAGAGGAAAAGAGCAGGGGAGTTATAGCCTGCTCGGCAGGAAATCATGCACAGGGCGTTGCCCTTGCGGCAACAAAGAACGGTATCAAATCCTTGATATGCCTTCCCGACAGCGCGCCTATCTCAAAGGTTGAGGCAACCAAGGGCTTTGGAGCCGAGGTTTGTTTGGTGGAGGGATGTTATGACGATGCATATAAAAAAGCCCTTGAATTAAAGGAGCAGGAGGGTTATACATTTGTTCATCCCTTTGATGACGAAAATGTTATTGCAGGTCAGGCTACAATAGCCTTGGAAATATTAAACGACCTTGACGATATCGATGCTATTGTGGTTCCAATCGGAGGCGGCGGACTTATTTCGGGTATCGCATATACAGTTAAGCAGATAAGACCTTCCGTAAAGGTCTACGGTGTTCAGGTAATGGGCGCCCCAAGTATGTATAATTCGGTTAAGGACGGAGAGATTGAATGCCTTAAATCGGTTTCCACCATTGCTGACGGTATTGCGGTAAAGCAGCCCGGCGAAAATACCTATTCACTTGTTAAGGAATATGTTGATGAAATAGTTCTTGTAACAGATGATGAGGTTGCAAGCGCAATACTTGCCTTGATTGAAAAGCAAAAGATGATTGCCGAGGGCGCAGGTGCAACCGCTGTTGCGGCGGTTATGTCAGGCAAGCTTGATGTAAAGGGCAAAAGAGTTGTTGCGGTGGTTTCGGGCGGTAATATTGATGTTACAAGCCTTTCCCGCGTTATCGACAGAGGTCTTTTAAATTCGGGCAGGTCAACAAGCCTGCTTATCGAGCTTATTGATAAGCCCGGTCAGCTTAAAGAAATTTCCCGTATTATTGCCGATTGCGGAGGTAATGTTACAGGAGTACATTACGAAAAGGGAAATACCGAAAGCGTAAACGGATGCTTCCTTCGTATAGAATTGGAAACAAGAGATTTCAAGCACGTTAATCAGATTACACAAACCCTTCGTGAAGAAGGCTTTAAGATAGTATAAGGAGATTAAAGACATGACTGATAAGATTCAAACAAATAAAGCCCCTGCGGCAATAGGACCATATTCTCAGGCTGTTCGAGTGGGCAATTTGGTTTTCACCTCCGGGCAGATTCCTCTTGACCCTGAATCAGGGGTAATTGTAGGCGATGATATTGCTCAGCAAGCCCATCAGGTATGTAAAAATCTCCGTGAGGTTTTAAATGCCGCAGGCTCATCTCTTGAGAATGTGGTAAAGACAACCTGCTTTTTGGCTGATATGAAGGATTTCGCCGCCTTTAATGAGGTTTACGGACAATATTTCAGCGAAAAGCCTGCAAGAAGCTGTGTTGCAGTAAAGGAACTTCCGAAGGGCGCATTAGTTGAAGTTGAAGTTGTAGGAGTAGTGAAGTAACTATGATGGATTCAAGTAAATATCGAGTGGGATATTTTCCCGCAGATGAAAAATACAGCAATTGGGTTAAAAGAGACCATATCGAAAAGGCTCCCGTTTGGTGCAGCGTAGATATGCGTGACGGCAACCAAAGCCTTGTTGTTCCCATGAGCCTTGAGGAAAAGCTTGAATACTTCAATGTGCTTTTGGAGGTTGGCTTTAAGGAAATCGAGGTGGGCTTTCCTGCAGCAAGCGAAACCGAATATGAATTTCTCCGTACTCTTATTGACAAGAATATGATTCCTCAGGATGTTACGGTTCAGGTGCTTACCCAATGCCGTGAGCATATTATCCGAAAGACATTTGATGCCTGCAAGGGTGCGCCAAGCGCAATAATTCATTTTTACAATTCGGTCAGCGTTGCCCAAAGAGAGCAGGTTTTCAAGAAATCCAAGGAGGAGATTAAGCAAATTGCAATCGACGGCGCAAAGCTTGTAAAAAGGCTTGCTTCCGAATATGAGGGCAATTTCAGATTTGAATATTCTCCCGAGTCCTTCACGGGAACCGAGCCCGAATATGCTCTCGAGGTTTGTAACGCCGTTTTGGATGTTCTCGAGCCTAATGAAAATAATAATGTTATAATAAATCTTCCCGTAACCGTGGAAATGAGCCTTCCTCATGTTTATGCTTCTCAGGTTGAATATATGGACAAGAATCTGAAATACCGTGAATTTGTCACAATTTCGGTTCATCCGCATAATGACAGAGGCACAGGGGTTGCAGATACCGAGCTTGCTCTCCTTGCAGGAGCAGACCGTGTTGAGGGAACCTTGTTCGGCAACGGCGAAAGAACAGGCAATGTGGATATTATCACATTAGCCATGAATATGTATTCCCACGGCGTTGACCCTAAGCTTGATTTTTCCAATATGCCTTATTTGGTGGAAAAATATGAGAAATGCACAAGAATGCATGTTTATGAAAGAGCCCCCTATGCAGGTGCATTGGTGTTTGCCGCCTTTTCGGGCTCTCATCAGGATGCTATTGCAAAGGGTATGAAATACCGCGAAAAGAAAAAGCTTCACCATTGGAGCGTTCCATATATTCCCATTGATCCCAAGGATATCGGCAGAACCTATGATGCCGACGTAATCCGTGTTAATTCTCAATCGGGCAAGGGTGGTATCGGCTACCTTCTCGAGCAGGCGTTCGGCTATAATCTTCCTCCCAAAATGCGAGAGGACTTCAGCTATCTCTGCAAGGATATTTCCGACCGTCAGCACAAGGAGCTTAAGCCCGACGAGGTTCACGAAATATTTATTGAAAACTATCTCAATCTCCAAGGCGGAATTACGGTTACCGACTTTGATTTCATGAGAGATATAGATACAGTTAAGATTAACATTACCTTTATGAAGGATAACATAGAAACCGAGCTTGAAGCCGAGGGCAACGGTTCATTGAGTGCAATAAACAATGCATTAAAGGCTTATACAGGTCAGGAATATGTCCTTCAGGTATTCACACAGCACAGTATGCAGGGACAAGGCTCCCGAAGCGTTGCGGCATCCTATATCGGTCTTGAGCGTGAGGACGGAAAAATGTTCTGGGGCGCAGGCACCGATACCGACGTTATCGCCGCAAGTACAAAGGCGCTTCTGAGCGCATTCCATAATATGACCAAAGGAGAGGCAATCTAATGGGAATGACATTAACACAAAAGATTCTTGCCTACCATGCAGGACTTGACAAGGTAGAAGCAGGACAGCTTATAAACGCAAGGCTTGATATAGTTCTCGGCAACGATATTACAACTCCCGTTGCAATAAATGAATTTAAAAAGGCAGGCTTTGATTCGGTTTTTGATAAGGACAGGGTTGCAATCGTTCTTGACCATTTTGTTCCCAACAAGGATATTAAGGCGGCGGAGCAATCCAAAACCTGCCGTGAATTTGCTAATTGCCATTGTGTAAGCCATTTTTATGATGTTGGCAAAATGGGCATCGAGCATGCTCTCCTTCCCGAGCAGGGGGTTGTTACAGCAGGTGACTGCATTATCGGTGCTGATTCTCATACCTGCACCTACGGCGCATTAGGCGCATTCTCCACAGGCGTAGGAAGCACAGATATGGCGGCAGGCATGGCAACCGGCATGGCTTGGTTCAAGGTACCCTCGGCAATTAAATTTAACCTTTCGGGTAAGCTTCCCGAAAATTGCAGCGGCAAGGACGTTATCCTTACAATAATCGGCATGATCGGCGTTGACGGCGCCTTGTATAAGAGCATGGAATTTACAGGAGAGGGTGTAAAAAGCCTTTCCATGGATGATAGACTTTGTATCTGCAATATGGCTATTGAAGCAGGCGCGAAAAACGGTATTTTCCCTGTGGATGACGTAACCGTTGAATATCTTAACGGCAGAAGCGAAAGAGAGCCTATAATCTTCAAGGCAGATGACGATGCCGAATACGAAAAGACTATTGATATCGACCTTTCAAAAATCGTTCCTACGGTTGCTTGTCCTCACCTTCCCGAAAACACACATCCTGCAAGTGAATTGAG
>JAZSFY010000104.1:0-6074 GCA_045532415.1 Eubacteriales bacterium
ATTTGATAAAGAAGTTGCCCGTGTACAAGCATTGTACGAAAGTCAGTCAAGTGACTATGTTACCGTGCAAAAGGGAGACTATACCTGTTTCTTTTTGTATGATGGCAACCCGCCCTTTGAAGAAGTAACGGACAGTTACACTTATTTCATTTTTGCCTTTGATGAACAAAATTTGATCGTCCGATATATTATGTGTGATAGTCTTGAAAACGGTGTAGATCAGCCATATTATTTGTCGCTAGATTGGTGATTTTTAGCAAGGTTTCATTTATGCGTGAAGGTTTCACTTTTGGGCGGATGGTTTCATTTCAAGTGAAACCTTTTGAAACCATATGAAACCGTATCAATATTATCAACTGTTGCCAAAAAGGAAAAGTCGCATTAGCGGCTTTTTCTTTTTTTTGGAGAGGACTTGAAGGGCACATTAAAACCTTTTACTCGGATTCTCTTATTCTCTTGCAATTTCGGCAAGAATATATTATACTAATTGAAAGAAGATAAATAACAAGGAGAAATAAACTATGGCAAAAAGCATTCAGGATATTCTCGATATAATCCGTGAAAACGGTATTAAAATGGTTGACTTTAAAATGGTGGACATTAACGGTCAATACCGCCATGTAACCATTCCTGCGGAAAACTTTTCCGAGGACACATTGAAAAGCGGTATAGGCTTTGACGCCTCCAACTACGGCTATGCTGTTGTTGAAAAGAGCGACATGGTATTTATCCCCGACCCTGACACAGCTTTGGTTGACCCTTTTTGTGACATTCCTACCCTCTCTATGACAGGTAATGCTATGATAATCGGCAAGGAGGAAAACCGTCCCCTTGCTCAATATCCCAGAAATATCATCCGTGCTGCTGTTGAATATATGAAATCCACAGGTGTTGCAGACACCATGAAGATTCTTCCCGAATTTGAATTTTATCTCTTTGACGAGGTTGCATGGGATGTAAGCGGAAACCACATCGGCGCAAGGGTTGACGCAAAGCAATCCTATTGGAACAGCAATGTTGAAGGCAAGGGTGTTGTTGTACAGAAGCAGAAGAATTACCACATTGCCAAACCCTTTGATGTTTCCTATGAATGCAGAAGCGAAATGTGCCTCCACATGAAGGATGCAGGCATTGAAATTAATTATCATCATCCCGAGGTTGCCGCATCAGGTCAATTTGAAATCGAGCCTCAATTAGGCGAGGTTGTCCACATGGCAGATGCAACCATGATGATTAAATATATCATTCACAATACTGCTCTTAAATACGGCAAGACCGCAACCTTTATGCCCAAGCCTATTTATGGCGAAGCAGGAAGCGGTATGCACGTCCACATGCTTCTTTTCAAGGACGGCGAGCCTGTTTTCTCCGACGATAACGGTTATGCAAGATTAAGTGAAACCGCACATTACTTTATGGGCGGACTTTTGAAGCACATCGCTTCTCTTTGCGCTATAACCAACCCCAGCACCAATTCCTTCAAGCGTCTTGTTCCCGGATTTGAGGCTCCTGTTACCGTTGGATATGCAACCTCAAACAGAAGCGCGGTTATCCGTATTCCCGCTTATGCAAAATCTCCCGACAAGCGCAGATTCGAGCTTCGTAACCCCGATGCAACCTGCAACCCCTATTTCTGCTATGCGGCTATTCTTATGGCAGGTCTTGACGGTATCAAGAATAAAATCGACCCTCATGCAAACGGCTGGGGTCCCTATGACGTAAACCTTTATCACCTTAGCGACGAGGAAAAGGCAAAGCTTTCTCATCTCCCCGTTTCTCTTGAACAGGCTTTGGATGCATTGGAAAAGGACCACGATTATCTTACCGAGGGCGGAGTTTTCCCTCAAGAGCTTATTAACAATTTCATCAAGTCCAAGCGCGAGGAATGCCGTCAGCTTGCGGCAATTCCCCATCCTGCGGAATTTGACAGATACTATAACCTTTAAGGAGATGTTAAAAACGTCCAGACCGCCAAAAACAATAAAAACAAGAAATATAGGGATGTTTCATCAAATTAAATGCAGATATATTTCTAAGGTAAAAGCTCATAGCTGAGTTTTCTCAAAATTATTATATGTTTTTGGCTATGAACAAACCTCGCCACTGCCGTACGTAAGTACGCCGACGGGCTTCGGTTTGTCCATTCTGAAACATTTTCCCTATCTCCTATGTGTAAATAAAGGGGCTGTTTAACAGCCCCTTTTTAAATTGTTAACAATAGCCCACTTGACACAAGGCTTTTGGGGGAGTAGAATATTGTCATTAATTATCAGGAGCTTTAAATGAAAATCGATTGGAAATCCTGCTTTAAAATCGGAATAAGCATTTTTATTTTATATCTTTGCATTTATTTTCTGCCTAATGCATTGAATCTTATTAAAATTGTCGCAAGCGCTGTTATGCCTGTTGTATTGGGTATTGTAGTGGCTTATATTGTAAACATTTTAATGGGCTTTTATGAGCGTCATTATTTTCCCAAAACAAAAAAGCAGATTTTAGTCAAAAGCCGCAGACCTGTATGTATGGTAGCCGCTTATTTGACCTTTGTAGGCGCAGTTGGGGTTATTATCGCATTAATGGTTCCCCAGCTTGTTGAATGTATAAAGGTTCTTATTGCCAAATTCCCCTCGGCATACAGCAATGTCATCGCAAGGCTTGAGGAATGGCATATTTTCACCGACGACCTTTTGGCTCAGCTTAAAAATATCGATTGGAAATCACGTCTTGACCAAATTATTTCTATGGTAGGCTCGGGCTTGGGAAGTGCAGTTGACATTGTTGTTGGCACCGTTTCAAGCGTTATTTCTGGTACAGTTACAGGTGTTTTGGCATTTGTTTTTTCCCTTTATGTTCTTTTCAGCAAGGAAACCTTGAAAAATCAATGCGAGCGTCTTTTTAAATGGATAATGGGAAAAAGACGTTATAGCAAATTTATGCATGTTGTTGCTATCGGAAACGATTGCTTCCGCAGATATATTGTAGGGCAATGCATTGAGGCTGTGATTTTAGGAGTTCTTTGTGCTGTCGGCATGATGATTTTGGGCTTGCCCTATCCTACTATGATAGGCGCGTTAATTGCATTTACGGCTTTGGTTCCTGTTGCAGGCGCATATATCGGAGGCGGCTTGGGCGCATTTATGATATTCACCGAATCGCCCTTTAAGGCTTTGATATTTATTGTTTTCCTTGTTATCCTTCAGCAACTGGAGGGCAACCTTATTTATCCCCGTGTGGTTGGCTCGTCTATGGGCTTGCCGGGAATTTGGGTTTTGGCGGCTGTTACCGTGGGCGGAAGCCTGATGGGCGTTTTGGGTATGCTTTTAAGCGTTCCTATCGCGGCTATGATTTACCGCCTGCTTAAAGAAGCAGTAAGCGACGATGAAAAACAGGAAAATAAAAAGATTCTCAAGAAAACAGCGTGAATAATAGGGCTCAGATTTATTGAGCCCTTTTTATTATCAAAATAGTCCACGGAAAGTAGAATCCACATAGAGTGTGGGTTGCTTTACAATCATAGACCGATATGGTATAATTTTCGGGAAAGGAGATTTGGAAATGACCATAGGAGAAAGAATTAAATTCCACCGCAAGGCGCGGAAGATGACACAAAGCCAGCTCGCCGAAATATTGGATGTTTCGGTTCAAGCCATCTCAAAATGGGAAACCAACGGCGGATTGCCCGACCTGTCCCAAATTGTACCCTTGGCAAGAGTTTTAAATATAACCACCGACGAGCTTCTCGCCCACGGCAACAGACAAGAGGATTTTAATAACCTTTGGAAGGAAACCTTGGAAACCTTTGGTGATGACCCCGAGCGGTTATATTCTGTTTCCCGTGCGGCATTAGAGGTATTTCCCAATGACGAAAAATTTCTTTTCCGAATCGCCGTTGACGAAGAAAGATTATCGGAATTGCCTCAAAACCAAAAAAGAAAGGATTATCTTCTCGGTCAGGCAATTTTTCACGCAGAAAAGCTTTTGAGGATTAATCCCGACCACGAATCGGCAAAGCAGCTTATTTCAAGTGCTTATGCAAAGCTGGGAAATTATGATGCGGCAAAGGAAGCGGCATATAAATGTAAGGATGTTGATACTGCGCTGAAATCGTGTCTAAAGGGAGATGAGCTTCGCCGTCACCGACAGAAGATTATCGACAAATCCTTGAAAAACCTTTTGAAGGAAATGCTTTGGGAGGATATTTCTTCTCTCGATGCCGCAGAAAGGCTTATATTAAGCTTGTTCCCCGACGGCAACCTTCTTTATTATTACGGTTATCTCATGGGAATAAGCATTCGCAGAGGAGAATATTATTTATCTCAAAATCGAACAGAGGAAGCAAAAGCATCATTTTATTCGGCATTTGAATATGCAAAAAAGGATGATGCGATAACACCAAGGGAAAATTTCTTTACCGAAAGCTTTTTTGACCTGCTCTCATATAAAAAGAGCCAGCTTTATCCGTCTGCCATAGAGCAATTAATAACCTGTATTCCAAAAAATGAATTTCCCGATTTAAGATTAGAAGTATATCGAGAATTTATTATACAAAAAGGGTTCCATGTCGAAAACGGACTTTCGGACGATGAATTTGCAAAAATCCAAGAGGTTTACGGCATAGAAATTCCCAAGGATTTAAAGATTGTTTTAAAAAGCTTTTTGCCTCTTTCTCCCGATGATGAATATGGATTCCCAAATTGGCGTGATTTTTCGGATAATAATGTTAAAAAGCTGAAAGAACGGATAAATCAACCGAAAGAGCGCATTTTAAATGATGTTGAATATGGCTTTTGGTGTTATCAATGGGGCGAAAAGCCCGATGACATTCACGAAGCCATGAACATCGCAAGAGAACAAATGGAGCTTGCACCAAAAATGATTCCTATTTATTCTCACAGATATATGCCTGTTTTTGATTCAGAGGAATCGCTCCCGATTTTTTCTACAATCGGGCGTGACACCATTGTTTACGGCAATGATATTTTTGAATATATTTTTCAGGAATTTGCAGATGTAAGATTCCCTAAAAGCAAGGATTCGGTTGAAATACCCTTTTGGAGTATCCTTGCCGAATGATTCTCTATTGACTCGAAGCAAAAAATATGTTACATTGTTAATAGAATAAAATCCAAAGGAGTGAATATTATGGCACCTACTGTAATTGGCATTATTGTTGTGATTGCGATTATTATTTTCCCTAATGTAAGAATCGTTCCTCAGGCAAACGAATTTGTTATCGAGTTTCTCGGTAAATACAAGACCACTTGGGCTGCAGGTTTGCATTTCAAGGTTCCTTTCCTTGAAAGAGTTGCAAAAAAGGTAACATTAAAGGAACAGGTTTTGGACTCTCCTCCTCAGCCTGTTATTACCAAGGATAACGTTACCATGCAGATAGATACCGTTATCTATTATGCAATTTATGATGCAAAGCTTTATGCCTACGGCGCAGAAAACCCTATTTCCGCGTTGGCTAACCTTGCAGCAACAACCTTGCGTAACCTTGTTGGTGAGCTTGAATTGGACGGTACATTAACCTCCCGTGACACAATCAACGGAAAAATGACCGAAATTTTGGACGAAGCTACCGATAAATGGGGCATTAAGGTTCACCGCGTTGAATTGCGTAACATTATTCCCCCTGCAGAAATCCAGAACGCAATGGAAAAGCAGATGAAGGCAGAGCGCGACCGCCGCGAAACCATGCTTCAGGCAGAAGGTCATAAGGCTGCGGCTATTACCCGTGCAGAGGGTGATAAGCAGGCAATGATTCTTGCGGCAGAAGGTGAACGCGATGCAAGAATTGCCCGTGCAGAGGGTGAAGCAAGAGCTATTTATCTTTCCAAAAAGGCAGAGGCAGACGGTCTTGCGGCGTTGAGAGATGCAGGCGCAGATTCTGTTGTTCTCGAATTGAAGAAATATGAGGCTCTTATTGCTATGGCAAACGGCAAGGCTTCCAAGATTATTGTTCCTACCGATGTTGTAAGCATGGCAAAGAACAATGTTATCTTTTCCGAAACCGCAGGAATCGGCGACGTTACCGCAAATGCGCCCGATGACCCCAAGCCTGCGCCTAAGCC
>JAZSFY010000067.1:0-2404 GCA_045532415.1 Eubacteriales bacterium
CCTCAGGGTCCATAAAGTGAACGTCGCCTGTTGCAACAACCAATTTCTTTTTCTTTTTGGCAATGGACATTATGGTACGTACATTTTCGTGAAGCTGGTCTGCCGTGTACTCCTTTTCGTCCATAAGATAGCCGTTGTTACAATCGGGCTGAACCTCGAGATAATCATAAAAATCAGCGATTTTTAAAAGAGTAGAATAGGGCTTATTTTTAAGAATCGCATCATAAAGCTCGCCTGAGGAGCAGGCAGAGCCTATAACAAGTCCCTCACGAAATTCACTTAAAAGGGTTTTGGGAATACGTGGGTGACCATGGAAGAAATCTATATATGAGCGCGAAACCATCTTATAGAGATTTTTCAAGCCCACAAGATTCTTTACCAAAATAACTATATGATAGGTTTCCTTTAATCGCTTAGGGTCACAATTTTCTGCCATTGCGGCATTCATTTCATTTATTGTGAAAATGCCGTTTACCGCAAGCTTACGCGCCATGCATTCAAAAATTCTCGAAAGCATTTCGGTGTCGGCGTCAGCCTTATGGTGGTCAAATTCCCCTAAATTATAATAGGATGCAAGAGTATCAAGAGTATGATGCTTTTTCAAATCGCTGTTAATATAACGTGAAAGAGCAACTGTATCAAGATAAGGATTTTCAAAGGGTATCTCAAATTCATTTGCCACACGGCGAATAAAGGAAATATCAAAGTTTGCATTATGGGCAACAAGCATTCTGTCCCCTGCAAATTCAAGAAAGCTTTGAACCGCATCCCTTTCGCAGGGCGCATCCTTAACCATATCATCGGTTATGCCCGTAAGCTCGACAATATTTTTGGGTATAGGCATATTGGGGTTTACCAATGTATCAAACTTGCCGATTATTTCGCCGTTTTTATATTTCAGCGCACCGATTTGGGTTATACCGCAGGTTTTAAAGGAAAGACCTGTGGTTTCTATATCAAAAATTATAAATTCGGATTTAACAAAATCAACACTTTTGGTTTCATCATAATCAAATACCGCACGGGCAGTATCGTCTACAAGATATCCCTCTATGCCGTAAATAGGTTTTACATCGGGATATTTCTTTGCGGCCTTCATAACGATAGGATAGGATTGCAATGTACCGTGGTCGGTAAATGCAACAGCAGGCATTCCCCATTGAGAGGCTCTTGCCATAATATCCTCAGGGTCGGAAAGTGCATCCAAAGCCGACATATTTGTGTGAAGATGAAGCTCAACACGCTTTTCCTCGGCTTCGTCCTGTCTTGTTACAACGCCGCATTTTGCAATAGCCTTAACATTAATTGTTATTTCGCTATCCTCAACCCAATCGTCCTTAGCTCGGTCATAAACACGTCTATGCTCGGCTTTGCCCGCCAAAAGAACATAGGCAGGCGCCTTAAGCTTTGGCGCTTCCTTTTTAGGACAGGTGAAGCGTGCGGTTACAGAAGCCGCAAGGTCGGTTATATATATTGTGTAAGTTATTTTCTCGGTTTCGTAATTTTCTTTGGTTTCGGTCATGAAAAGCTTGCCGCCTACACAAACCGAGGTTCCGTTTTTTAAATTGGAAATAGGAGTAAGGTTCCAGCCCTTTCGCTCTCCGTAAAGAGGCTTTGGATCGGTTATATCCAAGGTCATATTGCCCACACGGACAAGACGCTTGCCGTCAGACTCGAAATATTCGGCATCACCAACCTCTAAATTGGCAAAGGATGCACGGGGAATCTCTGTGGGAACAGCAACCTCATTTTGGATCTCCCATTTTTGTTCCTTTAACGCCTCCATCAAGGCATCCTCGCGGTCGTTTCGGTATTCCGCAAGGTCAATTTCCTCATATTCAAAGGAAACAGTAATATCCTCTCCGAATTGCTGACGGACACATTGCATTATAAACAGGTCTGCACCATGTCCTTGCGGAATTTCCGCTGTTATATTACGTCTGAGAGTTATAACAAGCTTATTGTTAGATTTATTATAGCTATAAATTGCACCGTCGAAAAAACCGTAATCAAGGTTGCCAACGTGCTTTAAATTTTCGACCACATCCTCCATATAGGATTCATCAAATTCCAATGAATATTTAGGATAAATCCTTGCAGAATTAACCTTATAGGCATTCTTAATCTCATCCTCTATATCGAAAAGGTCCCAGGGCTTTACATAGGAAGAAAGCTCTGCCATTACTGCGATACTAAGCTTTTCGCGGTCAACCTTAACAGAGAAGGAGATGAATTTGGATATGGTGTCCTTTTGTTTTGAACTAAAGGACGCTTTTTTGAATTTTTCAAGAAATTCGTTAAGCATCAAGCATTTCCTTTATTTCGGTTACAAGTGTTTGCACAATTTCAGATTCGGGAACCTTTCGGATAATTTCGCCTTTGCGGAAAAGCAAGCCTTCGTTTT
>JAZSFY010000058.1:0-4554 GCA_045532415.1 Eubacteriales bacterium
TAGGGGAGGGGCTTGCTCCTCCCGCACTTCTTACACGTAACACCAAACTGCATTTTTCGCATTATCACCGCGAGAGTCGTACCTTATTCAAATTGAAGCAACATAACCATTACGCGTAGCTATTGCAACGAGGACACTTCAATGACCATGATGCCTACAATTTAAGTCTATCACACGTCAATATCATTGTCAACACAGAGAAGCGAACCAACAGAAAAATAAAAAAGCTTGAAATAAATTCAAGCTTTTTTGTCGCTATTAAATTAGTCGCCGATCTTTGCGGAGTTGATCTTAAGACCGGGGCCCATGGTGGAAGCGATAACACAGGACTTGATATACTGACCCTTAGCAGCAGCAGGCTTAGCCTTAATGATTGCGCCAAGAAGAGTATTGAAGTTTTCTGTGAGCTTTTCAGCACCGAAGCTTACTTTACCGATAGGGCAGTGGATGATGTTGGTTTTGTCAAGTCTATACTCGATCTTACCAGCCTTAGCTTCTGTAACAGCCTTAGCAACATCGGGAGTAACGGTACCGGCCTTGGGGTTAGGCATCAAGCCCTTAGGACCAAGGATTTTACCAAGACGGCCAACAAGACCCATCATATCGGGCGAAGTGATGAGTACATCGAAGTCGAACCAGTTTTCAGACTGAATCTTCTGGATGTATTCTTCAGCACCAACATAGTCTGCGCCGGCAGCAGTAGCAGCGTCAGCCTTGTCACCCTTAGCAATAACGAGGGTACGAACAGTCTTACCTGTACCGTTGGGGAGAACTACCGCACCTCTAACCTGCTGGTCAGCGTGACGGGAGTCAACACCAAGACGAACGTGAACTTCAACAGTTTCGTCAAATTTAGCCTTGGAAAGCTCGCATACCAAGCCGAGAGCCTCGGTGGTATCGTAAAGCTTTGCCTTTTCAATAGCAGCAACAGCTGCGTTATAATTCTTTCCTCTTTTCATCTTGAAACCCCTCCTTAGTCAACAACTACAACGCCCATGCTGCGTGCAGTGCCGGCGATCATGCTCATAGCACTTTCTACGCTGGAAGCGTTGAGGTCGGGCATTTTGGTTTCAGCGATCTGTCTAACCTGATCCATAGTGATCTTTGCAACCTTATTGGACTGGGGAACGCCTGAACCCTTGTCAATGCCGCAAGCCTTCTTAATAAGAACAGCTGCGGGGGGAGTCTTAGTGATAAAGGTAAAGGAACGGTCAGCGTAAACAGTGATAACAACGGGGATAATAAGACCGATGTCATTCTTTGTTCTTTCGTTGAATTCCTTTGTAAACATAGGGATTGCTACACCGTACTGACCGAGTGCAGGACCGATCGGGGGTTGGGGAGTAGCCTTACCTGCGGGGATCTGAAGCTTAATATAGCCAACAACTTTCTTTGCCATGTTAATAGACACCTCCATGTGGTATTTGTAATTTTCGGGATCTTGTCCCTCCCACTTTTGTATGCTTGTTATTTTTGCATACAGCTTTGTCACGGTTGGCAATAACCGTTAGACAAAGAGGGTAGAAAAATTGCTTTGATTATTCGTCTAAAGCTGCAACCTGGTTTGTGTTCAATTCTACGTTGGTTTCTCTGCCGAAAAGGGAAGCGGTAACCTTAACCGTCTTCAAATCATCGGAAATCCAATCTACCAAACCAACGAATCCGGCCAAGGGACCGTCGATAATACGTACATTGTCGCCAACTGCAAATTTGATCTCGATGGTTCTGACCTCAACACCCATTCTTTCAACCTCTTCGTCAGTAAGAGGAACAGGACGGGATCCGGGGCCTACAAATCCGGTAACACCGGTTGTGTTGCGAATGATATGCCAGGTTTCATCATTCATAACCATTTTAACGAGAACATAGCTGGGGAACAGTTTTCTTTCGATTTCCTTTTCGCCCTTTTCGGTGGTTTCGACAACCTTCTCAACAGGCACGTTTACCGCGAGAATCAGGTTTTCGAGCCCACGGTTTTCAACGATCTTTTCGATGTTTGTAGCGACCTTGTTTTCATAACCCGAATAGGTATGAACTACATACCAAAGCGGTGTGCTTTCCTGGGGTAAACTCATAATTAACCGTTCCTTTTAAATTAGAAAATGTTTGCGATAAGCTTGATAATCTGGGTGAAGCCCAAGTCAAGCAAACCGATAACGATTGCTGCAACAATGAGAATTACAAGAACGATAGCTGTTGCTTTCATAGTATCCTTGGGAGAATACCAAGAAACCTTCTTGATCTCACTTGCATATTCTTTGAAGAATTTTGCGATTCTCTGACCGATAGCAGTATTGGTCTTGGACAAAATAATCGCAACCGCAACAAGAACTACGATAACGATAAGAGTGATAACTCTTGCCCAAGGGAAATCCTTTGCAGGTTCTTCTGTTGCTGCATTGTTAGTAGAAGTATCCTTGGAAGTTTCAGAGGATGTTTCCTTAGATGTTTCCTTGGATGCTTCGCCGGAAGCCTCGGAGGATGTTTCCTTGGATTCCTCAGCAGAGGATTCTGCTGTGCTTTCTGCAACAGAGCTTTCAACGGAAGCTTCATCGGATGTAGCAACGCTGGATTCGTCAGCAAGAACAGCAAAAGAAAGTGTCATAGCAAGAAGAACTGCTAAAACTGCGGAAAGGGATCTCATAAAATTAGTTTTCAATCGAACGCCCTCCTTATTTGCTTTCCTTGTGTAGAGTGTGCTTGCGGCAGAAGCGGCAATGCTTTTTCATTTCGAGTCTGTGGGGATCGTTCTTCTTGTTCTTCTTTGTGTCATAGTTTCTCTGCTTGCATTCGGTGCAAACGAGAGTAACCTTGACTCTTTTTTCTTTACCCGCCATTTTTCGGCACCTCCATATAAAAATGTTTACCTCCCTCTGATTCCGCCGAATGTCTTTTTTGAAATCCTCAGGGGAAATCGATGACCTGAGCGCACAACAAAAAAGACCTCGAACAACAGAGGTGAAACCATTTTAACAGATTTCCTTCTCTATGTCAAGACCTTTTTTCTTTTTTTAGCTTCCGCGATTTTTTTAGCTCCCGCGATTTTTTTAGTTCTCGCGATGCAGTTTGTCCAAGTTGTTTCCGCTTCTCCGCGAGAGAGGTAGAATAAGTAATAGGTAATAGGTAATAAGTAATAGGGAATAGGTAGTTGTAGGGGAGGGGCGTGCTCCTCCCGTTTATTGGCTCCCGCGATGCAGTTTGTTCAAATTGTTTCCGCTTCTCCGCGAGAGCGGTAGAATAAGTAATAAGTAATAGGTAATAGGGAATAGGTAGTTGTAGGGGAGGGGACCCCGAAATCGCCCGTTTGAAAATATGTTCTGTTAAAGACTCTCGACCAAACTTAGTCTTCCAACATTGCAACACGCTTGTCGTGTCTGCCGCCCTCATATTCTGTGTTAAGGAAGATGTTAGCCAATTCAACAGCCTTTGCCGAATCGATAACACGTCCTCCAAGGCAAAGAACATTGGAATTGTTGTGACGTCTTGTCATTTCCGCAGAAAAGCTGTCGGAAAGAACAGCGGCGCGGATACCCTTAACCTTGTTTGCCGCAATGGACATACCAATGCCTGTGCCGCAACAAAGAATACCCTTTTCGCATCTGCCCGAGGTTACCTCAGCGCAAACAGCCTTTGCATAAATAGGATAATCCACAGAATCTGTGGTGTTGGTACCCAAATCAATATATTCGATTCCGTTTTTCTTCAATTCTTCAATAATAGCGTTCTTAATTTCAAGACCGCCGTGGTCGCATCCAAGTGCAATCATTTTTGTTACCTCTCTTTGTTTTTATTTATTTTTAATATTTGCATAAGTGATAAATTCTTCGATTCCTTCGCATACATTGTC
This sequence comes from Eubacteriales bacterium, assembly GCA_045532415.1. GTDB lineage: Bacteria > Bacillota > Clostridia > Oscillospirales > CAG-382 > Coliplasma. Next base: position 3,848 of record JAZSFY010000058.1, read on the forward strand.
GAAAAATTTGTTAACGTCATAATTTGAATATCTTAAAACGGTTAATCCTAAGCTATTTAGATACGCATCTCTTTCTTGGTCTTCCTTAATGCCTTTATCTGTGTAATGCTGTGAACCGTCAAGCTCTATTACGAGTTTTACTTCTGCACAATAAAAATCAACTATATACTTTCCAATAACCTTTTGACGGTTAACTGTCTGTGGCAAATTCTTCAAAAAGTCATACCAAAGATGCTTTTCTTCTTTGGTCATGTTTTTACGCAATGTTTTTGAAATGCCTGTTAGCTTCGGATTATTGTTCTCGTTCATTTTGCTTTCACTTTATATCGTATAGCCGAAAAGAGTCGAACTCAATTCGGTTTGAAATGTTATTTTTTGTTATAACTTCGTAAAACTCACTTGGAATAGCGACGTATTCCTTCATTCGTTTTTCTCGTTCTAACGAAAAAATCCCTATTTCAAACTTGCTTCGCAACCCTAAAAGGGAGATTTTCGAGAAAAAAGGTCACTGAAGAACGAAGATATACTCATGTATATCAAGTGATGAAGTGATGTTTTTGCCGGAAAGAACCTTTTAGGGCGAGTTTAGTTCGATTCTTTTCGGCTATAGCATTCTGTCCGACAAAGCCTTCCCCTTGAGGGGAAGGTGTCAACCGCAAGGTTGACGGATGAGGTGTTTTGATAAGTAGTCGAATACACCTCATCAG
>JAZSFY010000360.1:0-2924 GCA_045532415.1 Eubacteriales bacterium
GTTTGACGGAAGAAATAAACCTGATTGGAAGAAAATGAGGTTACAGGCTCGTCGTTTTCATCTCGCCAGCCCGAGCAATCGGTTTCGCGGTAGGGCGCTTCCGAATCCACATCTAATTGATAACAGTCGGTTATGCCGTTGGCAACGTTGGGCAAAAGCCAATCCAGATAACCGAGGGAATCGGCATCGTAAAACAGCACATTGTCTATATAAACAATATCGCTGACATCAAATTCAAAAACAACAGTCAAGGTTTTTCTGTCATCGGATAACTTAACGCTGTCGGGTCTGCCGCGGTCGAATATATATTCAACGTCGCTTGCAAACTTATAACCGTCACGGGCTGTGTAAGCTATGGTATAGGTGTAATGCTCGCCTGCTTTATAGAATGCACCGCCATATTCCGAATAGTCAAATTCACCTTCCCAACGTCTTTTTTCGGAAAAGTTGCCGTAATTAGCATAAGCATATCCGCTTTGACGTCCTGCCATGGGAGGATAAACAAATAATTCGTCCCAATTTGCGTAAACAGTCTTTATATCGTCATAAGGACAAACACCGTCAATTGTTATTGCAACATAAATGCCTATGTAATCGGTGGAAGCCTCCGCCGCAACGATATAATAAGAGGACGAAGGAAGATTTGAAAATGTAACGGTTGTTTTTTTGCCGCCTCTGGTTTCGGCTCTTGAATAGAATCTGTGGGTGTCCTTAAAATCCTTGTCCAGACTGCAAGCCATGTGGAAAATATAGGTCTTGCCCCTTTCAAAGGAATAACCGACGCTTTCGCTGCTGTCGTTTATTTCATAAAAATGGCGGACAACATCGTTGTCATAACCGTTTGGAATATCGGAATGCCATCTGTACCTTGGCTGTATGCTGTAAGGTCTGCCCATATCCGAGGTTAATATTTCGTCGCCATAGATGATAACATCCTTACCTGCCTTTGGCAGACGGTCGAGATTAAATTCAAAATCCAAATTGTCGATAATGATCATGGATGAGTCTGCCGATACCAAGCTTGGAAGGGCAGGCATAGTGCTCACTACCATTATCAAGGTGAGCAACAAGGATAATAAGCGCTTAGACAAATTGTGTTTCATGGTTTTTCCTCCTTGTTTTCGGTCTTGACCGAAACACGTTTTTGGGGTATAATAAAGAGAATAAGCTTTGGCGGATTCTATATATGAATATAATTCATATATAGGCACCTCTCCTTATCTCATGGTTATTATACAAAATTTTGATTATTTTGTCCCCATACTAAAAGTATGGGATAGGATATTTTTTAATAAAGTAAAACGATAAAGCGAAAATGGTGTTGCTCCGGTTTTTCATAAACGAGGGCAAGGGAGAAAAAATGAAAAGATTTTTTGCAGGAATACTTGTCCTGCTGTTTATAATTGTCTGCTTGTCGGGATGCAGCGGAGTTGGAAGCAAAAATGCCAGCCAGTCGATTATCTACGGAACTGCGGCAGTGCTTTCGCTTTTGCTGCTTGTAGGCTGCTGCCTTGTAGTGCGAAAAAATAAAATATGGTTTCTTTTGTTGTTTTCCTCGGTTCTTGTGGTCAACATCGGATATACCTTCCTGTCGGTTTCATCCTGTCTTGAAGCTGCCCTTTGGGCAAACCGTATTTCCTATCTCGGCTCGGTGTTTTTGCCGCTTGCCATGCTGATGATAATTTGCGATGTTTCCAATACAAAATATTCAAAGAAATTGCCGATAGCATTGGGTGCCCTTTCGATTATAATTTTCCTTATTGCCGCAAGCCCGGGAATTTTGGATATATATTATAAGGAAGTTTCCTTTGAAACAGTCAACGGTGTTTCAACCCTTGTAAAGGATTACGGCCCTTTGCATCCTCTTTATCTGTTCTATCTTCTTGGATATTTCGGTGCTATGGTCGGGGTTATAATCCGTGCTTCTATGAAGAAAACTATCGAAACAACAGCCCACGGGGTTATACTTGTAATTGCGGTTTTTGTAAATATCGGCGTTTGGCTTATCGAACAGCTTTCGAAAATTGATTTTGAGATGCTTTCGATTTCTTATATAATAAGCGAGCTGTTCCTTTTGGGCGCTCACCTTGTTATGAGCGAAAACCAAAGGCTGAGGGCTATTGTCAAGCAGGTTGAAACGGTTCAGACCTATTCCGATAATGAAAAAAGCACGGCAGATGCCATGCTTGAAAACCCCTTGGAGGATGATTCTGTATCGCCCGAGCGTATTGAGGTGTTTATGACGGGTATCGGTCAATTAACTCCCACTGAGCGTTCGATTTATGATGCTTATATTGCCAGAGTAACCACAAAGGAAATCATGGCAAGCATGAATATTAAGGAATCCACCTTAAAATACCATAACCGAAATATTTACGGAAAATTAGGCGTTTCCTCCCGAAAGGAGCTTTTGGAAATGTATAAACAGCTTAAATCGGTAAAGGCGCGGTTGGAAAATTCGGCAGAGGAATAAATTTGGCTTATCTTTCCTTGATAGCTTGGAAAAAAAGAAAATACTATTTACTTTTGTCGGAAAATAAGTTATAATAGATTGGATTATGAATAATTATAAATATAAGGAGCGTTATTTAATGAAACTTTCACCTCTCCAGATCGCAAGATACGAGTATACTCCCAAATTGCCCGGTATGCTCAGAAACGGTATTTCCGAAATCTGTGTTAAATACGGCAGTGCAACCGAAAGCGTTGCAGACCAGGAAAAGATTAAGGCTTTGTTCCCCAATACCTACGGTAAGAACGAAATCACCTTCCAGAAGGGTGAAAACACCGCTGAAGCTAAAAAGCAGGTTGTTGGTGTTATCCTTTCCGGCGGTCAGGCTCCCGGCGGTCACAATGTTATCTGCGGCTTGTACGATGCATTGAAGGCTACCGATAAGAACAATGTTCTTTACGGCTTCAAGGGC
>JAZSFY010000313.1:0-3325 GCA_045532415.1 Eubacteriales bacterium
CGATTCCAAGGACCTTGCTACAATGGCAGGAGTCGATGTTCCCACAGCAGTTCTCACCGAAGATTTTTAAAGCGCAATGTTACTCGACTAGTAACGTTATTTCATACCACGCGAACACCCAATTAGGTCAATCGATTAGCCGACGACCACGCGAACACCCGGTAGGGTTAGTCAATTAGCCGACGACCGCGCGAACACTTTTTTAGTTTCGCGACGTTGATTGATTAGTAACGTTATTTCATACCGCGCGAACACCCGATTAGGTTACATAACCTGCCTTCGGACCGCGCGAATGTTTTCAGCTCCCGCGATGTAGCTTGTTCAAAATGCAAGCGCTCATTCGCGAGAGTCGTAGTTTTTTCAAACTGTTACAGTTGATTTCGTAGGGGAGGGGCTTACTATTACCCCAAAAACCTGAGGGTTTTCGGGGACCCCTTGCTCCTCCCGTTTTTTATTCGCGTAACATAAGGCAACAATGAAAATCAAAATGATTATTTCCAAAAACAGCGTATGCTGTTTTTGCACTTAAAGTTTTTGGCGCACCTTTTTTCAAAAAGGAGCGAAAAAATTTTCGCGGTGTACTTCATTCAAATTGATAAAATTTAAGGAGAGGTTTTTACGCCTCTCCGTTTGCTTTTTATTTAACACCCTGCTTTTTATAGACGTGAACCGAAATAAGCCATGCCTTAAAATAAAGCAAAATGCCCACAGCCAAAATGATTAATGCGATTGAAACCGAGGGATAAGGCGAAGCACCTGCATCTCTTGCTTCGTAATTCATTACCAAGCCGTTTGAGAACCCAACGGCAAACAGAACGCTGAACATGGATGTTTTTCCTAATCTATATGAAAGCATCATTCCTACGGCGGCAATTATCAAGGCTCCGCCGATATAAGCCAAAACATAAACAGGCTCCTCGATCGAGAATGTATCGCTCCATTTGACAAAACGGATGACCATAGAAACAGAAGATGCAATAGCAATCGGAACAAGCCCCACAAATCCCAAAAGAAATTTTGCGCTTACAATATGCTTTTTGTTAAAGGGCAAAGCCGATTCCAGATAACTCCAGCCGTAATTTTCGTCGGAGGTTTTGGATGCCATTATAGCTATGGGAATATTCATCAATGTATAAAACCATATTGCGAAATCGTTTGCATTCTTTGAAATTAAGGCGGTTATTATAACCACAATTCCCAATGCAGAAGTTAGGATGTAATAATTCCGCATGCCTATAAGCTCTTTTGTTATTAAGCCTTTCATAAATTAATTAACTCCTTGTTTTTTATAAACCTTTACAGCAAGAATCCATGTAATAATGTAAACCAAGGCTGCGCAAGCGCAGACGATTGCAACGGTGCTGACAGGTATTTCGGGGAATGCATAAACATTGCTTTCTGAGATTTTGTCCATGCTTGTAAGCAAAAGTATAACAAATACTATAAATGTTCCCAAGGAAATTACCATGCCCGCAATGTAATGGAAGCGGTATATTACCAAAATGCTTAATCCCGATACTGTAATTGCGATAGCCAAAACAACAATAGGCAGATATATTTCGCTCATTGAAAAGGGAGCATCGTTAAAATAATATCTCACCGCTGTGGAAACCGCCATTATAACCATTGAAACAAAGGCTCCGATAAGACCCAAAACATATTTCGAGCCCACGAGCTGTTGCTTTGAATAGGGCAAGGCCTCGAAATAAACATTACCGCCGTATTGCTTGTCGTGATTCAATGAGCCCGACGCAGAAATAATATTAATAAGGCAGACAAATGACATGGAATAGATTCTCAGGTTAACGTCGCCTAATGCCATAGTTATTGCCGAAAAGCTCATTGCTCCATACATAAAAAGCATCATCGACCGTTTTAAATATATATAATCCTTAATTAATAAGCCCTTCAAGGTTATTCACCAGCCTTCATCATGTGTATAAACAATTGCTCGATATCAATAGGGCTTGTTTCCAATCCGTTGGGAATCTTGTCCTTTTCTACCATAGCTTCGATACCGTAAGGGGATTCCTTTTTGCCGATAACTGCGCTTTCGTCAATAGATTGGAAATCCTCCTTGCTCATGCGGATGATGCAATATTTTTCGTAAAGTCTGTCCTTTTCCTCAACAAGAGCAAGCTCGCCCTTGCGGATAAATGCGAAATAATCGCAAATCTTCTCCAAATCGCTTGTTATATGGGAGGAAATAAGAACCGAACGGCTTTCGTCTCTTGTAAATTCACCGAAAATATCGATTATTTCATCTCGGATAACAGGGTCGAGTCCACTTGTTGCCTCGTCAAGGATTAAAAGCTTTGCATCGTGGGAAAGTGCTATCGCTATGCCCAGCTTCATCTTCATGCCCTTGGACATTTTTTCGAATTTCTTGGCAGGCACGTCGAATTTTTCAAGATATTCAAAGAAAAGCTTTTCGTTCCAATTTGTATAGGTGTTTTTCATTATCTTATTAACGTCCTTGGTTGTAAAGCCTCCGAAAAGACCTACGTTATCAAGAACAACGCCGATATCCTGCTTTGTCAAATGAAAATCCTTTTGGTTATCCTTGCCCAAAACTGTTATTTCACCGCTGTCACGGGGAATCATATCGAGGATAAGCTTTATGGTTGTGCTTTTGCCTGCGCCGTTTTCGCCTACAAGTCCCATAATACATCCGCAGGGTAATGTAAGATTAAGGTTTTTAAGCTCGAATCCTTTATATTTTTTCGAAAGGTTTTTAATTTCAATAGCGTTAGTCATTTTTGTCCTCCATGGCGAAATCTATCATTTCTATAATGTCTGCTTTTTTTAGATTACAGCTTGCCGCAAGCCTTGCGATAGCATCAATGTGAGCCTCGATGCTCTTTAGGTTTTCTTCCCTTAAAAGCTCGGTGTTTTTTGGGGAAACAAAGCATCCCTTTGCAGGAACGGTATAAATAAATCCCTCTTTTTCAAGCTCGTCATAGGCTCTTTTTGTTGTAATGACGCTTATTTTAAGGTCCTTTGCAAGATTTCTGATAGACGGCAGCGGCGAATCCTCGGTTAAGCTTCCGTTGATTATTTGCGTTTTGATTTGGGAATATATCTGGTCATATATGGGCAATCCGCTTTTGTTATCAATTAAAATGTTCAAAATGCTTCTCCTTTCCGATGTCTGTTCTCAACTGTGCATATACAGTATACACAGAATTAACAGTTTGTCAACCCCTTTTTGAATTTTTTTTTTTGGTTTCGCGATGTACTTTTTTCAAATTGTTATCGCTCGTTCGCGAGAGAGGCATAGTAGATAAAAGATAAAAGATAAAAGATAAAAGGAGGCAAGTTACAA
>JAZSFY010000316.1:0-3850 GCA_045532415.1 Eubacteriales bacterium
CATATCGGTAAAAACTGTTGGCTTGGCGCAGGCGTTATCGTTTTGCCCGGTGTAACAATTGGCGACAATACGGTTATCGGCGCAGGGAGTATTGTAACAAAGGACATCCCCGAAAACGTTGTTGCCGTGGGCAACCCATGCAGAGTTTTGCGTCCTATTAATGATAGGGACAAGGAATTTTATTTCAAAAACAAAAAAATCGAGTTATAGTTAAAAATCAAGAAAGAGCTGACATCGAAATGTCAGCTCTTTTTGTGTATTTAGTCTACATATTTATCCGGAATTTCGATAAATCCAATGCAGGCTCTTTTAAGCATAAGATAATCTATTGCGGTAATCCTACCGTCGCAATTGATATCTGCCTTCAAGTCAAATCCTCTTGGGAAAGAGATATCCGTAAATTGTTCTTCAAAACGTCCAAAGCATAAGGACTTTACTGCAAAATAGTCGGATGCTGTAATTCTGTTATCGCCGTCAATATCGCCTCTTAATACAGAAGGCGTTGTATAGCTTTTGGTGTTGACCTTTTTCATAAATTTAATGGCAGTAGATATTTCGTCTGCAGCTTCAAGGTCGGATTTGTTAATTTCGATGGTTATATAATCAGTCTGTATCGCATCGCAAAGTGCGGTTGTAGAATCATATACATATTCAACAACCATTTTGCCGTTATCAAGATAAACATTTCTCACATCATAATAAACCGTTGTTGTAGGCGACCAAGCATATATAAGCAACAATGCCTTTTCTTGGAAATAATCCTCTCCCAAGGATTCGGCAAAACTATGAAAATCATTTGAATAGCCGTAGCTATAACCTAATGTTTCACAGAAAGCTGAAAACTCCTCATTTGAAGTAATGACAATAGGAGCTTCGCCCTTGCCGTAAAATGTTCCAAACACAAAATTTTTAGGCTCGCCGTGGAGAATATGTCCCTTAAATTCGATAGTTTCTTTAGGATTCTTGTTGATAATCAAGGTTGTTTGCTTTGCATTTTCAAGGTCTGCGATATTCGCTTCAGCTACGATAATATAATCGGTTTTCTCCTGAGAATTGCCCGAATAATAATCATAGCTTATAGTCAGAGTATAATCGTCACAGAAGATGCTTTCGATATTATATTGAGCGTCTGCTTCTCCGTAATGATAGAATATTATCAATCCCTTTGTATCAAAATATCCGTCTTCAAGAGATTCAGCAAACCCAATAAACTCCTGCTCATCCGAGCAAATTGTTAAAAATTCCTGCAATTCTGCTTCTGTCCGTAATATTGCAGCTTCAAAGGAAATGTTGTTGATTTTGCCCTTGAAAATATGCTGGGTTATCTCAATTTTTTCGCCGTAATTCAATTGAGTACCCGATACAGAAATGGTTAGTAACGAAATGATTAAAACAATAGAACACAACACTGCGATTAACTTTTTCATAGCAATACCTCCTATTGTTAGATATTTTCAACTGTTCCTATGAAAATAGGTAACTGTGTTTCGTAATCAATTATAAAATAGATAAAGGGTCTGTTAAGCTTTATAAAGATAGTTACTTCAAATGCCGGACCGTCACCGGGCAGGGGAATTGTGGTCGAGGAAGCGGCATGTACACCTGTTTCATTGACAGAAATTACATTTTTCTGGATAACGTCCTCAATATAAAGCTTGCCTTCGGCGGCTTTTCCCATTCGGGAGAAATCTGCTGTATTAGGATTAAATGGATCTATCATACCCATATCAATCAAATTTTCCTTGAAGGAAAGGCTTGTTTCGCTGTTGAATACGGGCATGGAAATATTAACCTGAATCTGTTGGCTCATGCTTTCCAGCAAATCAAAGTAATCAACCTCGGAAAAGCTTTGGACAAATTGGCTAAAATCAATGCTCTCATCGGGCAAAACCGCCATAAAGCTGTAACCGCCCTCGTATTTCTTAATAAAGCCCATTGAGTTGTCATTATGAATATAATATTCGGCTGAGCCGGTCATACCTTTTCCGAAAACAGCTTCTCCATTTGAATTGGTAAATTCAAATTCTACTTCCATAAGACCCATGGGGTCGACCCAATCGGATTTAAGATATACTGTATTTACCAACACCATTTTTGTAGTTTCTGCAAGGTCATCGAGAATTTTATCTATTAAACCGTTGGAGCTTTTATTTACCCAACCATTAATGCTGTTTAGTGCTTCATCGGTTTTCATTATGGTTTTATAGGCATCCGAGCCGTAATAATCGGCATTAGCCTGCAGAAATCTTTTATCAACCGTAACCGTTTCATCAAACCATATTCCATTGTTTATGGTTGCCTTAAACTTTTCGCCTTCTGAAAAAACATTACGATAAGCTTTCATAAAATCGTTAAGCTCATTTATATCTGTTCCGCAAAGAATGTCTACAATTTGATTTTTTGTATTTCCATATCCGCCGTTTGCCGTCATTCCCAATGCATATAATGCAGAAGTAGGGGAAATAAGATGATTGGTTCCTTGGATATAGCTGTATCTGAAAAGGTCGATGCTAAATCGTCTTATGCCATTCAACGTATTACTATCCCATGTGTAAGGGTCATTGTTTTCATTGGGATAAACATATTTCATAAGGCTGACGGTTTCGGTTATATAAGGATAATCGTCAGGAATTATAGGATATTCTTCTTGAGGATATTCTTCTGGCTCGCTCGGTTCCTCGCTCGGTTCTTCACTGGGTTCCTCGCTTGGTTCCTCTGTAGGTTCATCGGTGTATTCGATGCTAGGTTCCTCGCTCGGTTTTTCGCTCGGCTCCTCTGATTCTTCAAACCATGGTTCTTCGGTGGATTCGGCGCTAAGTTCTTCAGAAGGCTCCTCAGTAGGCTCCTCTGTAGGCTCATCGGTGTATTCGATGCTCGGTTCTTCACTAGGTTCGACACTAGGCTCAACACTAGGCTCAACACTAGGTTCAACACTAGGTTCAACACTAGGCTCAACGCTAGGCTCAACGCTAGGCTCGATACTAGGTTCAACACTTGGTTCAACACTAGGTTCGACACTAGGCTCGACACTTGGTTCAATACTAGGTTCAAAACTAGATTCTATATTTGATTCAATGCTTATAGATGAGTTATCATCCGAGCTTTCCTCGGAAGCAAAGGATTCGTTTTCAATAATCTCAGAGCTTTCAAAGCTTTCAAAAGAAGCTTCGTTGTCGATAACCGAGGAAGCATCAAGAGAATTCTCGCTGCTTTCATATATCATGGGATTATAATGCTCTTGAAATTGGTCATTTGCAAAATAAACGGTCACGGCAATAAAGCAAGCCATGCAGGAGCAAAGAACGCCTGAAAGCTTTTTATATTTAACTTTTCTGTCATGCAAAAGCGATTTATATTTTTTATCAACAAGGTCTTTAAATTCCTGCTCGCTTCTCATGCTTCTTCCTCCTTTTCTAATGTGATTTTCAAAGCCTATTTGGCTCTGTAAAGCAGATTTTCAATCTGTTTTTTATTCTTTTTCATAACTGCTGCGGCTTCTTCGTTTTTCATGCCCTCGAAATATACCAATATAACAGCAGTTTTGTAATCCTCAGGAAGTGAATCCAAGGCTTTGTAAAGCCTTGCGTTTTCCTCTCCTTTTATAACAGCCTCCTCCAATTCCGCCATATCATCCGAGGGCTCTTTATATAAGGCTTCGTAGGGAAGGCTTCTCCTTTTGGTTTCCTTCCGTATGTAATCAAGCGCACGGGACCGACCTATCATATAAAGGTAGGTTTTAAGGCTTACTGTAAAATTGTATTTTTTCGGCTTGAAGATAAGATAAGCGAAAACATCTGCCGCTATATCCTCTGCCGTATCAACATTATTCACAAAACGGTTAATGAAGAAT
>JAZSFY010000044.1:0-2005 GCA_045532415.1 Eubacteriales bacterium
GTCCCTCAATCTTCTTCTTCCCGATGAAAGCGACCCTGTTGTTTGGCGCGGTCCTGTTATTGCAGGCGCGGTAAAGCAATTCTGGTCCGATGTTAATTGGGGCGAAAACGATGTTATGTTTATCGATATGCCTCCCGGAACAGGCGATGTTCCCCTTACAGTTTTCCAGTCCCTTCCTATTGACGGAATGATTATTGTTACAAGCCCTCAGGACCTTGTTTCCATGATTGTAGGCAAGGCTGTGAGAATGGCAGAATTGATGAATCTTCCTATTCTCGGCTTGGTTGAAAACTATTCCTATTTTAAATGTCCCGATTGCGGTAAGGACCATTATATCTATGGCGAGGGCAAGGTGGATTCTGTTGCCGTGGCTCACGGTATTAAGAAAACCGCAAAAATTCCCATAGACCCTTCTCTTGCGGCTCTTTGCGATGCAGGCTGTATCGAGGCTTACGAGGGCTCCTTGCTTGAGGATTTGATTTAATTAAAAAAGAAGCTTTTGCTTTTGCAAAGGCTTCTTTATTTTTATAATACAACAATTTTTCCTGTGGAAAGGTAATCGAGGTTATCGCCCATAATTGATTTTAATGCTTGGTATTGATTTAATCCCGTACAATGGCAGGTGAAATATTTTGTATCGTAGGAAAGCAATTTTTGGGCGATTTGAGATAATTCTGTTTCGCTTTCGATTTTGGAAAAATGGAATCCGCCGATAAAATAATCGGGCTTGAACCATGCCATAATATTCAAAAGCCCCTTGTGGGAGCAACCGCTGAAAAGGAATTTTTTGCCCTTTTCCTCAATCAAAAGATATTGCTCGTGAAGAAAATCGTCGTGGGTAAACCCCTTTTCGGTGTTTTTCTTTAATCCGAATGGGTTTGTTTCTTGTGTCTTTTCAAGGTTATTGCAGGAATAAAGGCGGATTGATTTTCCGATTGATTTTTCGTCACCTGTGAGAATAATTGATTTGCTTTCTCGGATGCCCTTGTCCAAGCCGACGTATTTTTCGGTACCGTTATAATAATCCCCAAAGGCGTTTTCGTTGACATATATAGGGCTGTCGCCGTTTTCTGAAAGAAAATGAGGGATACCGCCTCCGTGGTCGTAATGACCGTGGGAGAGAATGGCAAAATCCATATTTTTCAAATCGATATTCAGCTTTTCGGCATTTTTCCAAAACAAATCGGTCTGCCCGAAATCGAAAAGTATTCGCTTATCTTGGGCTTCGATAAACAGGCTTAGCCCATGCTCAAAGGCGAAATTTTGGTTTATTGCGGTATTTTCTGCCAAAACTGTTATTTTCATAGTTTACCCCAACAAAATGTCGAAAACCAGCATAAGGCAAAAGCCTGCCAAAAGGGAATAGGTTGCGCCACGCTGGCTTCCGTGGGAATGTGTTTCGGGAATCATCTCGTCGCTTATAACATAAAGCATGGTGCCTCCTGCAAAAGCCAACGCAAAGGGAAGAATAGCCGTGGAAAGGCTTACCGCAAAATAGCCCAGCAATGTTCCCAAAACCTCGATAACGCCTGTAAACATGGCGATTATCAGGGTTCTTCCCTTGGGGATTCCGCTTGCAAGCATAGGCGAAATTATAACCATGCCCTCGGGAATGTTTTGCAATGCGATACCCAAGGCGATTGTCAGCGCCTCGGCATTGTTGCCTGTGCCAAAGCCAACCCCTGCGGCAATGCCCTCGGGGAGATTATGTATGGCGATTGCGATAACAAACAGCAAAACCTTGTCAAGCTGATTGGACGGGTGCGCCTCTTGGTCGGCTCCCGTTAATTTATGAAGGTGGGGCACGATTTTGTCAATAAGGTTAACACAGAGCGCACCGCAGAATACGCCGATAATCGTTACAACCAAGGGATAATCGCCATATTCAAGTGAGGGCAGAATCAGCCCGATTACAGCGGCGGCGAGCATAACCCCTGCCGCAAATGAGAGGATTATATCGCTGAATTTGTGGCTCATTTTCTTGAAGGTAAAGCCGAGAAGTGCG
>JAZSFY010000151.1:0-4360 GCA_045532415.1 Eubacteriales bacterium
GTTATAATTCTGTTTGCACTTTAATGCTTTGTAATTGTGTTTCCTCCTCAAATATTCTTAGATTTGCATTAGGCGGAGATATTAATGCGGTTTTCGCAAGAGCTTTGGGATTTTTCGGCGCGGCAATGCTATTTAAGGCAATGCCGATTCGCTCTGTATATTCTGATGAAGCCTTTTCGTCTGTTGCAGTTTCACGTCCCAATGTTGCAGACGGTGACTATTTCTATATGTTAAAGGTTCGCAATGGTTCGGATGGATTGCCCGATAAAGCCCATTTAATGCAGCTTTATTATTACCTCAGAGAGAAGAAAGCAAAGAGCATAATAAAAGATGTTCTCCCTATAAGAGAGAACATCCGCGGTATGTTAAATCGCCTGGGTAATGAACAGCTTCGTTATATTCCTCTCGGAGATATTCCCTCCGATGTCTTTGGTGTAATCGTAAGTGTTCCCAGAGGACAATCGGTAAACGGAATCGAGCTGGGGTACTTTAAGGAAAATAATGACGATATATCCGAAGAAAATCAAATATAATTAAGAATCTCACCAATACCGTTCAATATTATGTCGGGGGCGTTATCATCATTAACGTCCTCGATTTTTGTTTCTCCCGATAATACAAGCACAGATAATAAGCCGTTATTTTTGCCGAGAGCTATATCTGTGTAAAGTCTATCGCCGACGATTGCTGTCTTTTCGAAGGGAACGTTGAATAATTCGGAAATCATATCGGCAGTTTCCTTATGAGGCTTCCCGAAATATTTGGGAAGTACATTAGTTGATGCGGTGATTAATGCCGCAATAGCGCCGCTGTCGGGAATAAAGCCTGTTTCAGTAGGGCAGTTAAAATCGGGATGAGTACAATAGAATGTTGCACCGTTTCTGATAAGATCACAAGCAATAACAAGCTTTTCATAAGTGAGTGTTGTGTCAAAGGAGCTTACAACAATATCCGCATCCTCGGATAATTCGATACCTGCATCGATGAAAGATTGCTCCAGCGCAGGTGTACCTACAAGGTAAACCTTTTTGCCGCTGTGGTTTCTCTTGATAAACTCAATGGTAACGTCGCCTGCAGTAACAACGTCGCTTCTTACAGCACCAAATCCCATTCTGTTAAGCTTGTCTACATAGTTATTGGGATTTTTAGATGCGTTGTTGGTGAAGAAAACAACCTTCTTGCCCATGGCTCTCGCATTTTTAATAAACTCCATAGCACCGGGGAGAATATTCTCGCCTAAATAGATGGTTCCGTCCATATCCAATACAAAAAGCTCAATGTTTTTCAATTCGTTTTTTTTCATAAAAATGCCTTTCTATATTTGTTAAATAGTTCAATTGACCGTAAAAATGTTTGGTGATACTATAATTATATATTATATTTACGCATATTTCAATAGGTAGGGAACTCAATGATTGAAAATTACGGTTTAGTTTCAAAAAAGGCTTTAAAGCGTCAAAAGGTCGACGTGTTCCGCCCTTTGCGTGTTGTCAAATACATAGATTTTTCCTTCGTTTTGGAAAATAGCCCCATTGAAATCGAAGAAGGATATGTTGTTGCTGATAAGGATACAGGCGAGGTTTTCGCTTCTTTTATCTTTAAAAATGTTTCAAATCTACCTATAAAAAGTCTTAATATTACATTGGATTTTTATCTTAATAACAACTGCGTTCCCTATAAATCTATTGATTTTGAATATTCTCATGACGAATTGACCTTTGGTATCATCAAAACGCGTAAAAAAGAACTAAAGGTAAAAGAATGTAACAAGAGAACCCTTGTATATTCAGGTGAATCCTTTGGCTCGTGTGTTTTTGTTCCCATTCCCGAGAGTTACTTTAAAAAGCTTGAGGTTACCTTGGATTCGGTTGTTTATAGCAACGGAACAACCGAGAGTATTAACCAAATTGTTACGGGCAAGAAGAAGCTGTTTAGCGAGCTTGATGATATAAGCAAAACGGTTTACAAACGTATGAACATTTATCAATCTGCCGAGCATTATCATCCTACAATAGTTGTTCCTCAGTTTGGAAACAAGGTATGGCTTTGCTGTTGCGGTCATAAAAACCCTGCGTCTATTGAGAATTGCGAGGTCTGTGCAAGAGAAAAAGAATATCAGCAGAAGAATTTTGTTCAGTCGGCCATTGATGAAAATGTAAAGAATTTGGCTTCCGATCCTACCGAAATAGCTCTCCATGATAAAACAAAATATTCTCAAAATAAGTATCTTGAAAATGATGTAGATATACAAAAGAAGATAGAAGCCTTTGAAAAATCAATGGAAAACATTGAACGTGCCGAAATAATCCGTCAAAAGCGACTTTGGTCTGCACCAATAAGAGTTTTAATATGGGTTATCGGTATTCTAAGCATAAGAGGTCTATTGGAATTGCTGATGTTCCTTCTTTCACTTTAAGTTTTATGAAATGTCATATTTTGTTCTTTTTTACTAAAGGTTAATTTAAGGTTTGGGGGTATAATTAAATTGAGTAAAGTTTTAGCTTTACCTCACCGTCGTTCTCCTTTGCGGCGGTGATTCATAATATCCCCCAAAATCCCCCCTTTTTGCAAAAGACACACCGTTATGGTGTGGCTTTTGCTATTCAAACATTTCGGTTAATTTAATTACAGCAGAATTGGGGGTTGTATTCTTTAGTGTGCAAATGCCGATTTTTCTTGTTGGAATCTTAAAGTCGGTATTAAGCTTAAATACATTTTCAGATAGGGAAGTGAACTCCTCGGTTACACATGCGATGCCCAGATTCTTTTCGGCAAAAGCCAAAAGCAGGTCATGGGAGCCAAGCTCAAATTCGGGATTAAGGGTTATGCCATGGGATAGAAAAAAGCTGTCGGTCGCCTGCCTTGTGTTTGACTTGGGCTCAAGCATAACAAGAGGCAATTTTGCAATGTCATAAATAGTCAATGCCTTACCTTTAAGATGATCGTATTTTGAACCTGCAATAAATATTTCCTCCATAGAGCCAACTTCTTTTATATCAACTCTGTGAAAATGGTTTTTGTCAACAGGAAGATTTATAAAAGCAACGTCTACATCGCCTGAAATTAATTTTGACAAAGCCTCTGATGTAACTCGGTTGACAATTTCGATTTTTATACCGGGGTATTGATTGTGAAACTGCTCTAGTTTGGGTAAAAGAAAATGCTTGGTTAATGTGTCACCTGCGCCGATTCGCAAATTACCCTCGTCAAGTGATTTCATGTTGATAAAAACATTCTCTGCATTATCTATTTCCGCTAGTGACTTTTGTACATAACTGAAAAGAAGCTTGCCGTGGGCGGTAAGGGTTGCGCCCTTTCTTCCTCTTGCAAACAGCATTACGCCCAATTCATTTTCCAACGCTCGTATTTGTTGGCTAACCGCACTTTGAGTAATATACAGTTGCTTTGCTGCCTCCGAAAAGCTTTCTTTCATAGCGGCATAATAGAAAACCTTATATTGTTCTAGTTTGATATTCATAAGCTCACCTAATATAAATCATTATTATTAATTGCTTGACTTATGCTACAACTTATAATATAATATTTATGCAAAAAAGTCAATAATGTATTTTCTTGGAGGTATACCATGGAAGAAAGACTTATAGGAACTGTTTCCCGTGGCGTTAGAGCGCCCATTATTCGCAAAGGCGATGATATTGCAGCTATCGTTGCAGAAAGCGTTCTTTCCGCTGCTGCAAGTGAAAATATTGAAATGCGCGACCGTGATGTTGTTGCAGTAACCGAGGCTGTTGTTGCACGTGCACAGGGCAACTATGCTTCTGTTGACCAAATTGCTGATGATATCAAGGCTAAATTTCCCAACGGAACAATCGGTGTAATTTTCCCCATACTTTCCCGTAACCGTTTTGCAATCTGCCTTAAGGGTATTGCTCGCGGTGCTAAGAAAATTGTTCTTATGCTTTCCTATCCCTCCGATGAAGTTGGAAACCACCTTATAGATTATGATTCTCTTGATAATGCAGGCGTTAATCCCTGGACCGATGTTCTTACCGAAGGCCGCTATCGCGAGCTTTTCGGCATCGTAAAGCATCCCTTCACAGGCGTTGACTATATCGAGTATTACAGAGAGCTTATTGAATCTCAGGATTGCGAAGCCGAAATTATTCTTGCAAATGATTGCCGCAAGATTCTTGATTATACAGATTCTGTTTTAACCTGCGATATCCACACACGTGTTAGAACAAAGCGCCTTCTTAATGCTGCCGGTGCTAAAATTGTCTACGGCTTGGATGAAATTCTCAACAGCTCTGTAAATGGCTCGGGCTTTAATGAAAAATATGGCTTGCTTGGCAGTAATAAGGCGACAGAAGATACTATCAAGCTTTTCCCTCGTGAATGC
>JAZSFY010000141.1:0-3162 GCA_045532415.1 Eubacteriales bacterium
TAACACCGCCTTTGTAGGCAACTGTATTGCAGAGGAATATGCTACCGCATCGGTTTTGTCCTTTGCCGATACCGAGGTTTATCCCTCGAGCTTGGTTAAAATCAACAATATCCGACTTTACGGCGATTACCGTATCGATGCTGTTATAACCGACCTTGCAAGATTGTTTAACCATGTGGGCGGCCCTCTTTCAAAGGTTTTGGCTTCTACATTAAGCGAAAAGCCCGAAAAGCCTGCAATGATACGTATTATCGAAAGCTCAAACGACGGTCTTTGCGTTGCCATGGACGGCCATAACTATTTCCTCGGCAAGCGCTCTTATATGCGCAGATACCGTTTTGAATGTCCTGTTGATCAAGGCGACGACGTTTTTGAAAAGAGCGTCGGCTCGATTATGTATGTTGTTATGGACGAAAAGCTTGCCGCTAAGCTTTATATAAAATATACAATCAATCCCTTGTTTGATTCTCTTTTAAGGGATATGTATAAGGCGGGCCTTTGCCTGGGTATTAAAACCCTTGACCCAAATATTAATAACGACCTTATTAATTCTCAGATAAAGTTCCATAAGTGTCCTATTTCTGTACTTCGTGCGGTAGATTCTGAGGATGTAAGAGGCGAAGCGGAAAGAGTAAACAGCGGTGTGGTCTGCAACAGCTCTCTCCACAATTTCCTTAAAATGTTTGCTCTTTGCGACAAGGCAAGGCATATTACCAAGAGCAATATTATAATTAGTATAATAAGCATATTCCTCTCCTTTGTGGCAGTTGCGTTTTTAGGCATAACAGGTGATATTGAGGCGGTTACCTCTCTCCATGCCGTGGCGTTCCAGATATTTTGGCTTGTTCCTGTGTGGTTAGTGTCATTTTTGATGATGAGAAAGTAACAAGATTCGAAATTTTTGGTTAAATGTTATAAAAAAATTCAAAATCTACTTGATTATTTGTTCCTTGTAATATATAATGACTTTAACACGTTAGTTGAACTATAATATTTTACTTGGAGGAAAAATCAAATGGCCAAATACGCATCTTCTCAAATCAGAAATATATGCCTCGTGGGACACAGCGGCGACGGTAAGACTTCTTTTGCCGAAGCAATGCTTTATCTTGCGAAGGTTACCGATAGACTTGGCAGCACAGCCGAGGGTAATACTGTTTGCGACTTTGATCCCGAGGAAATTAAGAGAGGTTATTCTATTAATACAACTCTCGCTCAGTTTGAGTGGAAGGGTATTAAGATAAACCTTTTGGATACTCCCGGTATGTTCGGCTTTGCAGGCGAAGCTAAGGCTGCGGCTGCTGTTGCTGCTTGCTCGGTTATCGTTGTAGACGCTAAGAGTGGATGCAAGGTTGGTACAGAGCTTGCTTGGGAGCATTCTGCAGGTAAGCCTAAGGCGTTCTTTGTTAACAAGATTGACGATGAACACTCCAATTTTGAAAAAACCTTTATTGGTCTTCGTGAGCAGTTCGGTACAAGCGTTTGTCCCTTGCTTATTCCCTTTGGTGAAGGCACAGGTACAATCGGCTTCTATAACCTTATTACCGACGAGGTATTCACCTGCGAAAAGAAAACAGGCAAGCGTATTGAAGCAACAGTACCTGCCGACTTTATCCCTAAGATTGACGAATATAAGGCTGCTCTTGTTGAATCTCTCGCTATTACAAGCGAAGAGCTTATGGAAAAATTCCTTATGGAAGAGCCCTTTACCGAGGAAGAAAAGCACAATGCTCTTAACAAGGGCTTGTTAAGCGGCGATATCGCTCCCGTATTTTGCGGTTCTTCTACCGATATGGCAGGTATCCGCTTCTTCCTTGATACTGCTGCAGCTTCCTTTGTTAACCCTCTTGATATGATGAAATATGCAGATCAGGAAGGCGAAACTCAGCTTTTCGTATTCAAGGTTCTTGCTGATAACTTTGGCAAAAAGGTGTTCTTTAAGGTTATGAACGGTACCTTGAAGAAGGACCAGGTTCTTAACAATATTACAACAGGTCAGCAGGAAAAATTCTCCAAGATCTGTGTATGTGTAGGTAAGAAGGAAATCGAGGTTGAAGAGCTTGTTACAGGCGAAATGGGTTATGCTGTAAAGCTTGCTAACACAGGCGTTAACGATACCTTGGGTAACAGCCCTGCAGGTAACGAATTTAAGAAGATCGAATTCCCCTCCCCCTATTATACAATGGCTATTAAGCCTGTTTCCAAAAACGATGAGGATAAGGTTTCTCAGGGTATCGCAAGACTCCTTGAAGAAGATCCTACTCTCCGTTACTTCAATAATGCTGAAACCAAGCAGATGACAATTTCCGGTATGGGTGATATCCATTTGGATGTTGTTTGCAGCAAGCTCAAGGCTCGCTTCGGTACTGCTGTTCAGCTTGAAGAACCCAAGATAGCTTACCGCGAAACAATTAAGAAAACTGTTGCCGTTGAAGGAAAGCACAAGAAGCAATCCGGCGGCTCTGGTCAGTACGGTCACGTTAAGATCACCTTCTCTCCCGGTGAAGAGGACGGCTTGACCTTTACTCAAAGCGTTGTAGGCGGTAACGTACCTAAAAACTTCTATCCTGCTGTTGAAAAGGGACTTCAGGAAGCAATGCAGAAGGGCGTTCTTGCAGGCTTCCCCGTGGTTAACCTTAAGGCAGACCTTTTCGATGGCTCCTATCACCCTGTTGACTCTAATGAAATCTCCTTTAAGCTTGCAGCTAAGCTTGCTTATAAGGAAGGTCTTTTGAAGGCAGGTCCCGTAATTCTCGAGCCTGTTGGATGCTTGAAGTGTACCATACCCACAAACTATTCCGGTGATATTATGGGTGACGTAAGCAAACGTCGCGGCAGAATCATGGGTATGAGCGAAAGCACCCGTAAGGGATATACCGTTATCGAAGCGGAGGTTCCTTCTTCCGAAATGACCGTTTATGCGGTTCAGCTCCGCGCAATGACTCAGGGCCGCGGCTCTTATACCTTCGATTTTGTAAGATATGAAGAAGCTCCTGCCGAGGTTGCGCAGAAAGTTATTGCCGAAGCAAAGAAATCTGAGGAAGAATAGGGCTTTTTGGGGCTTGCATTTATACAAAAAATAGTGTATAATAGTATAGTCAAATAGAAAAACTCTAATTTCTCTAAAAGTGAGGCTTTGAAATGAACATTAATCTCAAAAGA
>JAZSFY010000082.1:0-13520 GCA_045532415.1 Eubacteriales bacterium
GTTATAACAAAAAATAACATTTCAAACCGAATTGAGTTCGACTCTTTTCGGCTATAACAGAGTCGCTTCTGCTACAATTTAAAAGTAAAAGAGCTATCTTAGGATAGCTCTTTTTGTTCATAAGTTTTTCAACTGCATTTCGAACAAGGTACGGCTCTCGCGAATGAGAGCGTTCAATTCGAATAAGGTACGCCGCGGGAACTAAAAAAGAATTTCTATGCGTTCGTCTGTCCAATGGTTAAGATAGGCGACACCGCGCCATTTGTTGTCAACAAATGCACGGAGAGTGAAGGGAATATCCACCCATTCGTCAATGCGTGTTAATCCATGGCTTTGCCAATCAAGGAAGAATCGGTTCATTTCCTCTCGGTCGATTTGGTTTTGAAGCATAGCCTTGCGCTTCAGCCTAACCCAGCGAAGCGAAAGCTTGGCTTTTTGTACTCTTAAGCGGTACAATGGCTGGTCAGAAACAGCCTTTTCGCCTTTGTCCAAGATTGAATCGTAAATATCAAGCATTTCTTCGGAGAATAATGGCGATTGGAGATTATCGTTAAAGCCTACGTGGATGTTATCCGCTTCTGCTTTGTCGCAAAGGATTTTTATATATTCGCGGATATATTTCCCTGCGGCGCCGTAATAGTAATCGGAAAAATCGGTTATATGCTTGTCTACGTCGGTTTCGGCATCCCAAAGAAGCTTTGAGATAACGTATGCGCGCATTTCGTTTAAATCGCTGCCGCCGCCCTTTGAATAGTTGGCTTGCTCAAGAATACCCTTAACGTTGTTTTTAATAAAAGCCCTCATGTTTGGCTGTAATGCTCTCCAGTTAGGATGGGGTGCAGGATAATGAGCAAAGCAGGTCACATAATCCCAAATATACATTCTTTCGCAAATCTGTCCCCATTCCTCAAGGTCCTGCATAAATGAATGCCTTGTGCCGTCGGGAAGCTTTCTGTGACGGGTTGTATCGTCGCAGGCTTCAAAGGAATGAGAAAAACAAGCCTCGATAGAGCAAAGGCGGACGCAGACATTTTTCCTCGGGCGGGTTATTTTGCAGGCTGTTCGGGTGTAAACATAAGCCAATGTGTCAAAAATAACATTGGGAAATTCGGGCTCGAGCCTTTCGGCGACAGCATTAACAAACCGAAGAATAGGCCCTGCGGCAGAGCCTTCCTCTGCCTCAATACGCTTGCAGGCATCGCAATGGCAGGCGCCCTTGCCTGTATCGTTTTGGGAAATAGAAATAATTTTTGCCTGAGGATTCTCGATTAAAGCCTTGCGAACATTTTCGATTGAAATTTCCAAAACATCGGGATTTGTTAAGCAAAGCTGGCAAACAGCTCTTGATGTGTTTCGCTGACCGTTTTCGTCCAAGGCATAATATTCGGGGTGAGATTCGGCATAAAGCCTTGGAGGCACAAGCCTTTCCACCGTGTGAACATACCATGCATAGGTAAGGTTGCCGCCCAATCGCTCGGGGATTTTATGGTGAGAGCCGTTCATACGGCATTTAACCGCAAATCGTGGATGCTCGCAAAGGTCGATATAATTATGCTCGCGGTATTCAAGAATCGGCTTTTGGAAAATTTCCTTTCCCAAATTAATGCTTATTTGAGAAGCTGTGGGAACCTTTTCGCATTGAGGAGTGAAAAAACGGCATCCCAAAAGCTCCAAAAGCTCATAAGCACCGTAAAGAATCCCTCTCTTGCCCCCTTGGATTTCTATATGGCAATCTTGAGGAATAATCCTAAAGCCGTCCTCGCCTAATAAATCCGATTCTGTTTGGGCTAATGCAACCGCATTTTCCTTTTGGTTTCCTATGGAAAAGGGCTTTGCCGTTATCATAGAAAAATAATATTGAAGCTCCATTGAAGCGAATTTTGCCTGCTGGGGAGCATTATCGGAAATATAGATTTTATCAATATAATAGGTCATTTCACACCTCCCATAATTACATATATAATTTCAAGGTTTTTTCTATCCAATAATCAAATTTTGTGTTCGGGCAGAGATGCTCAAGCTCCTTGAATTTTTTATAAGCCTCCACGCCGTCGGAGGGGTCATGCCAAATGTCGGCAAAAATATAGTCGAAATTTCTTTTTGGGGCTTCATTTTTGGCAAACTCAAAGGCATCCGCCTTGACAATCTCGATTTTTTCGGGATTAATAAAATTAGGAAGAAGCATTTCCTTAAAGAGAGCTATAACATTATCGTCAAGCTCGACTATGGTAACACTCTCGACCTCCTCTTTTCTTGCACACATAAAGGCGAAATATCCCAAGCCCAAGCCGTAGGTACAAACCCTGCCCTTGGCTTTCTTTATAGGCTCCCGCTGGGTTACAAGCTCGTTGGGCATCATGGTCATCCATTCCCTATCCTTTTGCAAAACCGAAAGGAAACGAAATTCGCTATCGAAAAATCCGATTTGAGGAATAACCCGTCCGTCGGGAAATGTTAATGGGTCGTCACACACAAAGGCAGAATAGGGCGGAAGAATATCCTCTCTCAATTCCCAATCGCCGATTTTTTTACCGCTGTTTATCTTCACCGCCATATAATAAGGGTCGGACATAAAATCGCCCTCGTCCAAATGGTGAAGCATAAAGGGAGAATAATTGTCCCAAAGCTTTTTGTCAAATTCGTTGTCGGTGTCAAAGCCCAATGCGGCACAAAGAATAAAGGAATACGCCTGAGGAACCGGCAAATCAAATTCTCTAACAAGCTCGTCAACCATTTCCTTTTTTATAAAATCAGGCTGAAAATTAAGAAGAAGCGACAATCTGTCGAATATTAATTTATTACATTGCTTTATTTCTTCAAAAGTCATAATTTGATTACCTTTTTCTTTTATTAGCTTGATTATAAATTATTTTCTCAAAAACTTCAATATAATTTTTGTCCGAAAATGCCTAATTAAAGCTACTTATATAACGAAACGAAAAACAGCGCTGTTTTCAAAAATCAACAAAAAGGAGCTTTTATTATGAAACGCAGAGTAATTTTTGCCCTTCTTGCTGTCCTTATGATGGCAATGTCCCTTTCGGCAGTTTCTCTTGCAGAGCCTGCACAGGTTGAAATTTCCGATACAGCTTCGGTCGGCGAAGCTATTGCAGAGCAAACTGCAGAATCCGAAGAAGCTTATGTTATACAGGTTCGTGAGCACATGGATCCCGATTTTGAGGTTATGCTCGACTATAGAGGAACCGACAGCAATATCCCTGCAGTAAGCTATTACAGCTCTATCAAGGATATCGTTGCTCATTTAGGTAATGACCTTTATTACACCGCTTATGAGCCTTGGGACAACAGCGGAAGACCCTTTATCATCTATTCGGGCAGAGGCTATTATAACGAGCAAACCGGTGAATTAGACGGTCATTATGCTTTCCAGATGAACTATATGCTTGACGAAAAAATCCAGCATTTCTGGATTGAAGTAGGCTGCACCAAGGAAGATTGGATGTATGACCCCAATGCCGAAAGATATGAAGCATTGGATACAGTTTTCTATATCAGCGATTGGCACGAATGGATAGACGGCTGCTTTACCGAAGGCGTAATCGACGGTAATCTTTACAGCTTTGTTGCAAAAGACCACCAAGAAGCAAAATTGATTATTGACAACCTTACCAAAGCAGAATAAAATAACCGAAAAGAATCGAGCTCAATTCGGCTATATAATGTAATGCCCCGAGGCTTCTCGGGGCAAAGCTACAAGAGGCGGCAGAATGTTTGAACAGGTAATTATTAACGCTGTTTGCGAAAAGGCGTTAAATGAAATAGCCAAGGGAAATAATAATGCTCTGGCTGTAATATATGACAAAATGCATAAGCTTATCTATTCTGTCGCATGGTCGGTTTTGAAAAACCATGAGGATGCAGAGGATATATTGCAAAATACCCTTTGCGAAATAATCCGCTCCGCCAAAAGCTATAAGGGCGGTAATCCAAAATATTGGATATTATCAATTGCAAGAAACCAAGCATTAACCTTGGCACGAAAAAAGAGCCGAGAAACACCCTATGACCAATTGGAACCACAAAAAGAAGCCCGAAAAGCAGATATCGAATCTGAATTTATATATCTCGATGCCCTGTCTAAGCTAAACAGCAGAGAGCGAGAGGCTGTTGTTTTGAAGGTCTATTGCTCTTTGAAGCACAGGGAAATCGCTGAAATTTTGGAAATAACGCCTTCTGCGGCAGAAAAGCTATATCAAAGAGCTATCGCCAAGCTGAAGGATTATTATAAATAAGGAGGAGCAGTCTATGAAAAGAATCAAAAACGGAATCCGCAGAGATTTTGATAAAATACAGCATAAACCCAAGGAAGAGCTTCTTTCTGCGGCAGGGGTTTGCCTTGAAGCGGAGAAAAATCAAAAATTCAATTTTCTCAAGCTTGCTCCTGCAATAGCTGTTTATGTTCTTGTTTTTTCCTTAGGCGCAGTTTTCGCTCTTGCGGTAACCTCCGATAATCAAGGCAGCATTGTTTCGGATATAAAAAACATCTTTATAGCCGAAGAAAGCCAAGAGCCCGAAGAAGCAGAAATTCCCACAAAAATCCAAATGGAGCAGGGCTTTGAAGCCATGCTTGATTACCGAGGAGCCGACGGCAAGCATCCCCCTGTAAGCTTCTACCGTTCGGCAAAGGATATTGTGGCAGATATGGGCGACGGACTTTATTATCCAAGCTATGAGCCTCTTGTTAATTCTCCACGTCCTTTTGTTATAGTGGGCTCCCACGGAATACAAATAAACTATATGCTGGATGAGCATATCCTTGATTTTCATATAAATCAAGGATACTCCAAGGAAGACGGTATGTATGACCCCTATGCCGAAAGATATCAAGCCTTGGGAACAGTTTTCTATATCAGCCATTGGCATGAATGGTTAAACGGCTGCTTTACCGAGGGAGTTATTGACGGAAACCATTACAGCTTTGTTGCCGATAATGCTCAGCAAGCCAAGGAAATTATTGACAGCTTGGAAAAATGCGAATAATTGTTGAAAATCATAATATTCCCTTGCTCTTTTTCGGAGCAGGGGAATTTATTTTTAATTAATACAAAATTCTTAACAAATCCATTATATTTTAATATATAATAGTTTGCAAGGAAGGTGTAAACAATGTCAAAAATTCTAATTGTTGAGGACGAGCGTCCAATCCGTCATTTAATGATGCGTAATTTGGAATTGGTGGGCCATAATTGCATTGGTGCGGGTGACGGCAAGGAAGCCTTGAGGCTTATGGAAGCCGAAAGGTTTGATTTGATGATATTTGATGTTATGCTTCCCGAAATTTCGGGATTTGAATTAATCGAATATTCGGGAAACACTCCCGTAATCTTTGTAACAGCCAAGGAAAGCGTAAGCGACAGACTAAAGGGATTAACCCTTGGGGCAGACGATTATATTGTTAAACCCTTTGAAATGCAGGAGCTTTTATTAAGGGTGCGGGCTGTTTTAAGGAGAACACAAAAGGACGAGGAAAAATTCGCCTTTGACGATATCGAAATAAACTTTTCGGGCAGAAAGGTTTACAAAAACGGTGTCGAGGTGTTTTTAACACCAAAGGAATATGCTTTGTTTGAAACCCTTGTTTTAAATCGAAATATAGCGTTATCGCGAGAAAAGCTTATTACTCTTGTGTGGAATTACGATTACGAGGGGGACACACGAACCGTTGACGTTCACATCCGTCAAATCAGAGCAAAATTGGGATTAAAGGATAGATTAAAAACCCTTTACAAAACGGGTTATAGGTTAGAGGTATGAAATTCAGGTTTAGAGAAAAGGTATATTTATTTACCCTTACTTTATTTCTTTTGTTTTTTAATATAGGCATATTTTCACTTGCCTATTATTCCTATCAAAACAACGCAAACGCCGCAAAGGAGATATGCATTACCGAGGAAAAGGTTATTGCCGAATCCTTTGAAAACGAGCTTAAATATTACAATTACAGCAGGGATACTGCCCGAATAATGGCAATATACGGGGATTTTTACAAGGAAAAGGGCATCGAGATCCAGTTTGCCTTTAACGGCGAAACCGTTTATTCCTCTCTTGACGCAGGCTTGGTTGCTCCCAACGTGGGATATTCCGCTACACAGCGTGCCGACGGCAAGCGTTATTACCTTATTACCGAGCAAATCTACGAGGGCATATATACATTTACCTATGCAAAGGACGTAAGCTATCTTGACGAGGATTTCAAAAGCATTTCAATCGTTTTTGTTATAACCTCACTTTGTGCAAGCGCACTTCTTGCAATCTGCCTTTTCTTTATATTAAGGAAGCTTTTATCACCCTTGGAACGTTTACGGCAGGCAACCGAGGAAATTTCCAACGGGAATTTTGATTGCCGTGCAGATGATTCGGGCAGCGATGAATTTTCAGCACTTGCTTCGGATTTTAACAAAATGGGAGAGCATATTTCCGAGAAAATACGCCAAACCCAGCTTGATGCCGAAATAAAGCAAAGGATGCTTGACAACCTTGCCCACGAAATGAGAACACCCTTAACCTCTATAAGAGGATATGCGGAATATCTCCGCGATGCAAACATTGACGAATCCGAAAAATTCGAAGCACTTGAATTTATTATAACCGAATCAGAACGGTTAAAGCTTATCGGCGAGCGTTTGCTTGACGAGGCTTTTATAAGAGAAAACGGCATCAATGCCGAAAAGGTTAATTTGGGACAGCTTATTTTCGAATCCCGAAAGGGGCTTTCGGTAAAAGCGGCAAACGCAGGAATCGAGCTGAAAATAAGCACAGACGAGGTTTTTGCCCAATGCGACAAGCTTCTTATTCAGCTTTTAATAACCAACCTTACCGACAACGCCATAAAAGCCTGCCGAGGAAACGGAAGCGTTACAATCGGCACCGAGATAACCGACGGTAAAATAAAGCTTTATGTCAGCGACAGCGGAATCGGAATGACCGACGAGCAATTATCCCACATAACCGAGCCCTTCTACCGTACCGACAGGTCACGCTCCCGTGAAGGAGGCGGAACAGGATTGGGGCTTTCACTTTGCGAAAGAATTGCAAAAGCCCATGGAACCGACCTTAGCTTCCATTCGGAATTGGGAAAAGGTACAACCGCATATATTTTATTGAAAATTATTTGATTTTTACAACTTCAAAACAATTCCCGAACAATTTCAGAATATTCCATGGTTATTCTATTGTCACAGAAAGGAGGAGAGTTCTATGAAAAACAAAACTCTCGTTATGGTGTCTGCGGCAATCATAACCACCGCCGCTATCGTTTTAACAGCAGGTCTTTCTCTGCTTCATGGCTCGGCTATTGAAAACGAGCCGACTCCTGCTGAGGCTTCGTTGCCTGTTTCCAATGTTGGCGAAGCAGTAAACGAAAAGGTTCAGGCGACCGATGAAAACCAAGGTCAAATGGACAACGAATCCCTTTTAGAGCATAACGGTCAGTTTGTTGACGACCCCGGCAATTACGGACTCCCCATTGAGGATGTCATCTATTCCAAGGATATCATTATTGATATCTATGAGCATTCGACAGCCAAGCTTGTAGGCAGAGTCACAATTCTTGATGACGATGTTTACGCAGCAGGCGAAAAGCTTTTTGATGAGGTTTTCGATTGGACCCAAGAATGCTTTGACGTCAACGACCCCAATGCAACACCTGTCACATTGCCTCAGGGAAAATACCGTATTGAGGTTTATTCCTTGAAAAGAGCAGTTTCCTATGGCGGCGAAAGCGTCGGTATAAACAGCCTTTTCAGTATGGCTTACACCTACGGCTCCGACGAAAGCATTTGGGAATTTAACCAGACAGGTCTTCCCTTCTATGGATGTGAGGCTTATGTTGATTTTATCGACGAGCTTATCGCTGACGAAATCGCAGCTATCGAAGCAGGCACAGCATCCCCCGTTTCAGGTCAATCCATGGCACAGTTTGCGCGTTGGGATGACGAGGATGGATATTGGGAAAAGGTTGAACGTTATACAGAAAGATTCCCCTATTTAGCAGACTAACCCACTTTAATATTCAACGAAAGGAGTCACAGCAATGAAAAACAAAACATTGATTATTGTTACAGCATCTATTATTACTGTAACCGCAGTTATTCTTACAGCAGGTCTTTCTCTGCTTCATAGCTCAGCTATCGAAAACGAGCCGACTCCTATGGAATCGGTAATACCCGTTTCTCAAGAGGTTGAACCAATTATTGAGGAAGCTTCCCAAGAACAGAAGCTTGCCGAAAATGTTCTTTATTACAAGGACATGGTATTCGACATTTACGAGCAGGAAACAGGTAAGCTTGTTGGTCAGGTCGTTGTAACCGATGATGATATTTATACTCAATGCGGAGAGCTTTATATAGCCTCCAGAGAAAACGGCAGAATAACGGCATTTGACCCCAATGACGAAAATTCCCAGCCTGTTTATCTTCCCAAGGCGAAATACCGTGTTGAAGCACACAGCATGGGCTTGGTTAAAGATCGCGACAACGGCAATATATCCAGCCAAGGCGGATATTTCGAGATTGCATTCTCCTACGGTGCAGAAGGAATTATGTGTGAATTTCTTCAAACCGGCTTGACCTTCTATACAAGTCAGGAATTTATGAATGCTGTCAATTCTATTGTTGCAAACGAAATCGCTGCTATTGAAGCAGGCACAGCAGAAGCACCCGAAACCGAAATGATGTCTATTGTCGGCTATGACAAGGAAGACGGTTATTGGAACAAAATCGGCAGATATACTCCCCGATTCCCCTATTTGGCAGACTAAAATCTAAAAATCAAGGAAAGGAGCCACAGCAATGAAAAACAAAACCCTAATTCTTATTACAGCATCTATTATTACTGTAACAGCAATAATCCTTACCGCAGGTCTTTCTCTGCTTCATGGCTCAGCCATTGAAAACGAGCCTACTCCCGAAATTCAATCGGGTACTCCCATTTCCGAGCCTCTGGAGGTTATAGCCCCCACAGAAAAGCCCGAGGCGGCTCCCGATGACGAAATTCCCGTACAGGAAGAAAACGAGGAAGAACAGGTTGAGCTTGTAAAAACCTGCAAGGACGAAAATTGCGATTATCCCTATCATTTCCGTTATGACGTTGTAGTTGCAATTTACGAACACGCAACAGGCAAGCTTGTTTCTCAGAAAATCTATACCGAGGACCAAATCTGGGACGACATCAATCTTCTCCACCTAGACGTTTATACACGCGGAGAATGCATTTATGACCCTGCAGGCAAATATGCCTCCAACGAAACCCCTGTTTATCTTGACAAAGCAAAATACCGTGTTGAGGTTTTCGCAATTTGGTTTGCTGACGAATACGGAAGCGGCGAGCTTGCATTTGCTTATTCCTATGGCGCCGACAGCGATGTTATGGAAATGTGGGCAAGCGGTATTCTCTACACAGGCGGTGACCTATTCATCGAATATGTAGACAATCTTATTGCCGACCAAATGGCAGAATTAGAGGCAGGCAAGGCTGTTGTCCCCGCGGCAGAGGATGAAATAACCTCTATTATCGGGTTCGACATTGTTAAGATTCCCGTATTCCCTTACAGTCAATCTGTTTGGACAGGTGATTTCTTCGAGCCCTTCGGACGCAAAACCGAGCGTTTTCCCTATATAGAGGATTAACAAACGCGTAATTTCTTCATATAAGCTATCCCTTTAATCCCCCCATATCGCCCCCAAAGCCGGAGCTTTCAGCTTTGGGGGCACCCACCCTTTTTATTTTTTGCCAAAAAGAGCCATTCAGCTTTTTGGAAATATTTTTAGTACACTAGTGATAACTAAAAGCTTTAAAACACAACAAAGCAGATGGTTGAGTGCCCATCTGCTTTGTTGTATTTGTTTTATAATACGATGTTTTTTATAGCGCGATGTTATTTGATTTGTATTGTTAGCTTTTACCGCGCGGACATACAATAAAGTCGCTTTGCCGGTCATCATATCCAGCGAACAATACCAATTTGATTAAAGCTCGGCTCTCGCGGGATAAAAGCCACATGGCAAAATAAAGTACATCGCGGGAACTAAAATAATTTGCCGAGCTTTTTTAAAGCGAGCGCGGGAACTAAAGATATTGGCGCATCTGCTTTGCCAATCCGTCCTCTAATTCAATAAGCCTGCCTGCAATGCCCTTGGATTCCGAATCGGCATAGGAATATTGGTTAAGATAACGCTGTAAGGATTTTACGCCCATGTTTGCGCCGTCGGTTATAAGGTCTGCAACCGTCTTATCGTTACATTCAAGCGCCATTTTTACATTCGTTTTCATCCATGACATTCCCTTTGCCGCAGGCGCAGGCTCCTTGCCCTTATCGCAATGCTGCGCAAGCTTTTCCTTTATTTCGGACAGCAAAACCTCGTGTTGGTTACGGCAATCGGTTAATTCTCTGCGTAATTTATCTGCCTTAACATCGGGAAGCACATCGTTTATGGATGCAACGCCCATTTTAACCCCTGCATCACATTCTCTTAAAAGCTTTAAGGTATCGTTTTCGTGCATTTATAAAACCTCCGTTCTTTTGTTTTATAATGCCCGAATTTTTATTTTATAATACTACATTTACAAAACCTTTTATATTTAATTGGTTTTCCTCTACATGGCAATTAACACAAACAATTTTAACGCCCTTGCTCTCTGCATCCTTTAAGGCTTGGGCAAATTCGGGATGTGTATCCTTATTGGGCGTGAAATATCGGCACTCGTCCATTTTCACCACAAAAAAGATATATCCCTCATATCCGTTTTCTACGGCGTCCACAAGCTCTTTTATATGCTTTACTCCACGTTCGGTGGGTGCATCGGGGAAACGTACGATACCATTTTCCTCAAGAGTAACGCCCTTTACCTCAACAAAAATTTTTCGTTCTCCCGATTCCAAATAAAAATCGAATCGCGAATTTTTGTATTTTGTTTCAGGCTTTAATAATGTCAGCTCGCCGAAATATCCGCTTTCCTGCGCCCATTCGCCAAAAACCTTATTAGGCGCTTGGCTGTCCATATTAATAAGACGGTCGCCCTTATAAACACAAATAAGGTCATATTCGGTTTTTCGGTTGGGATTATCGGGCTTCTCCAATATAACGGTTGCCCCCCTCTTGGAGAAGCTCTTTGCATCTTCCCGTGTTTTTTACATGGCATATCTTAATTTCACCGTCAATCCTTATTTCGGCTATAAAACGGTTGGGACGTGATATAAATATCCCTTTTTTAGTATTTTGATATTTCATATTCTCTCGCTGTTGATATTTTCAGTTTATTGTAATATAATTAAAAAAGATTCTTAGATAGGTGTATGCTATGAAAATAATATTTTTGGATTTCGACGGGGTTCTCAACGGAACCTATTATGTTAATAAGGTCGGCGGTTACGGTATAATTCTCGATCCCGAAAAAATGGAGCTTTTGGCACATATTGTTAATACCACAAGGGCAAAAATTGTTTTGTCCACCTCATGGAGAGAGCATTGGGACCAAGACGAAGGAGTATGCACTCAAATGGGCAGAGATATAAACCGAATTTTTGGCGACTATGGCTTGAAAATTTATGACAAAACTCCCGAAATTGCAGGCGACAGAGAATACCAAATCGAAAGCTGGCTTGACGATAACCCAGAGGTCACAAGCTTTGTTGTATTGGATGATATGTTCCTTAATTCGGAATTGATTAACGATAATTTTGTTCGCACATCGGGCTTTTTAGGCGGTCTTACAGAGGAGGATGCCCAAAACGCCATTAGGATATTAAACAGTTAGATTAAAAGGCAGAACTTGATGTTCTGCCTTTATTGTTATTCAAAAATAGCGTGAACAGTTGTATTAACAACCTTTTGCTTTTCGAATTTTGATTCCATCAATTCTCTGCCGCATTCGCCCATGGCTTCTCTTTCTTCGCGGGAAAGCTTGCAGAAATTCTCCATAGCGTTCAAAAGTGAAATTGTATTTTTTACCTGACAAAGATATCCGCTTTTATCGGGAACGACTGCCTCGCGGCAACCGCTTATATCGCTTGTTATTACAGGTCTGCCAATTGCAGCAGATTCCAAAAGCACGTTGCTCATTCCTTCATGATAGGAAGGCAAAACAACACAATCGGCATTTTCATAAAAAGGAACAGGGTTCTTTTGGAAGCCGTGGAAAACCGCAATACCGTCATTTACAAGGCGGTCAACCGCTTCCTTATATTCGTCCTCGAAAAAGCCCACAAGGTCGAGAACAAAATCATAGCCTCGTCTTTTTAATTCGAGAACAGATGCAAACAGCTCGTCAATTCCCTTTTCCTTCATTATTCTGCCAAGGTAAAGGAAATGAAGCTTTTCGTTTTTGGGATATTCCTTATAGGAATATCGCTCCAAATTTACGCCTGCGCCATTGAGAACACATATTTTTTCCTTGGGAACGATTTTTTTATTGATAAACAAATCTGCATTGGCTTGGTTTTCAAAGAAAACAACCTTTGCGCCCTTCAATGCAACACGGTACATTACTGTTACTAATTGAGCAAGGCCTGCCTTTTGGAAGGCTGTGCCCAAGCCCTGAACGTTAACGCAATAGGTCTTTTTCGCTCTGCGGCAGGCAAAACCGCCATAAACGTTTGGCTTGATAGAATAGGTTATAACCGCATCGGGGTTTTCTTCTTTAATAAGCTTTTTATAGGCTTTATAAAGCTTTAATTCATTCAAGGGATTCATGGAACGGCGTTCAAGCTCGATGTTTACCATTCTGCAGCCAAGTTCCTGAAAATCCTCGACATTTTCGCCAAAGGGAACGCCGATAACAACCTCGCCCTTTTCAAGCAAAGCCGCCATAAGCTCTCGGCGGAATTGCCAAAGCATATAGGAATGGTTTGTTAGCACCAAAAATTTCTTGGGCTTGTCCGAATCCTTTTCCATTGTGCCGGTTCCGCCTTCAACAACACCCTTTGAAAAAAGCACCGCGGCAAAGGTACCGAAAAAGCATTTTACGTCCATTAAAAAGCCGATATTCTTAACATATTCACCGTCAAGACCGGCCTTTACGTCAATAGGAAGCTCATCTCTGCCATTGATTTGCGCCCAACCTGTCAAGCCGGGGCGAACATCATTAGCGCCGTATTTATCGCGCTCGGCAACCAAATCATCCTGATTCCACAATGCAGGACGGGGACCGATAAAGCTCATTTTGCCGGTTAAGATACACAAAAGCTGAGGAAGCTCGTCGAGAGAGGTCTTTCTCATTATTTTGCCCACAGGGGTAATCCATTTTTGAGGGTCATTAAGAAGGTGTGTAGGCATATCCGAGGGAGTATCGGTATACATACTGCGATATTTCGGCATCATAAAGGTTTCCTTATGCAAGCCGACGCGCTTCTGCCAAAAGAACACAGGCCCCTTGGAGCTTAGCTTTACAATAAGCGCCAAAATAAGCATTGGTATTGCAAGAAATGCCAAGGCAATAAAGGATAAAATTATATCAAGAACACGCTTTATAACATTACGAAGTCGATCGTAGCCATGTCGTTC
>JAZSFY010000189.1:0-10506 GCA_045532415.1 Eubacteriales bacterium
TTTTCATTGTCTTCATATGTTCCTCCTAATTTTATTAATTATAAACAATGGGGTTAGCTGATGTTTGCAAGCTTATTCAAAAATAGACTTTTTGAGCATGAAATAGTCGATTGCGGTTAATTTACCGTCACCGCTTATGTCGCAACGTGCAAACGCGTTATCGGGATCGTTTAAGGAATCCACCGAAATGATGTTCATAACAATCTTTTTAAGCATCAAATAGTCGGTTGCGGTCATCTTGCCGTCGTTATTAACGTCGCCGGGCTCGGTTTTACCTGTGTCAACGTTGTCGTCGTCTGCGTTTTTAACCTCCAAGGTTTCGCCGCAGCTTGCGCATATACAGATGAGAACATTCTCTATTTGTGTCCATTCGCCGGGGGTATGACCGGTTGCTTCTTTCAAAATTTCACCGCAACCCAAGCAAATCTGGCCTGCTGTGCAAGTCGCTTCGGCACCGGGAGTATGAACGTGTTCCTGCTGGTTTCCGCCGCTTGTGCTTACGATTCTGATATAGGGAGCAGCATCGAAGTAAACTGCATCGGAAATGGTAACGCCGTCAAGTGCGATAACATCGCCGGGTTGGAGTCTGTTAAGTTTGCCGGAGTTTTCGGCACTGCCTACAACCTGAGTTCCGTCGGTAACGCCTGTTTCCCAGTTGTGTGCCGCAATAAGGATCTGAGAGTCTTTGAGGGTGATGTCAGCGGTACTTGTTCCCTGACCTGCTTCAACACTCTTGATAACAAAGGTGCCGTCGCCATTGCTCTCTGCAATTGCGTTGATTGTATACGCATGGTTTGCGTTGCTAACGGTAATTGTGCCGAAACCGGAAGTGTAAATATGGCAATCGCCGGCTTCGATAAAGCTGTTTGCGCCTGTCAAATAGATGCCGCCGGAAAGTAGAGGATTGCCGCTGCTGACTTCTACTTCGTCAACCCAAACATAGTTGTTAACATTAAGAGCAAATTTGATGTATCTTGCGCTGACAGCGGTATCGGTGGAAATTGTCATACTGCTGAGAACGCTGTTGGAAATACCGTCTATGACATCGCCGTTTCCGAGTGTCTGAATGCCAACCTTCGCATCGATTTTCGTAAAGGGGCCGCTTGACGAATTGGAATAGGAAATAGTCATGTTGTTGGGAATAGGAATTCCCCAGAAATCACTTGCAACATAGGCTGTATAAATGTTACTGTTTTTCTGAGAACCTAAGTCAACAGTGATTTCTACATCACCTGTGTGGTAGTATGCCGCATAGGTGCTGTTGGTGGAAGCAACACTCGTGGTGGTCTTAATGCCATCGGTAAGCTTGCCGTTTGCATCCGGAAAATCAGTGCGTGCAGTAACATTTGATGTGTAAGAACAACCTTTGGAAATAACGCTTGTGCCGGAAGAAACCATTGCGTTATCGAGAGTTGTCTTTGCGGATTTGTAATCGCTTTCTGTAGAGGTAGCAGAGTTATAAACCGAAACTGCTTTGTCATAAGCTTTACGGAGAGTTGTAAGACCGTTTGCGTCGAAGCTGTAATAACGCAATTCCTTTGCCTTGAGGATAGACTGCCACAAAGCAGGCTTGGAACTGCTCTGGCAGTTATTATAACCGTTAGCCTTCATAATGGAAGGATAGTCCTTATAGCAAACGTCAAGGTCGAGAGCGTCAACCTTCTTTGTGCCGGAAGAATAAACACCGTTATAAACGTAAGAGCCGTTGTAAATGTTGGACCAGGAATACTGCCACATTGTGTAGCCTTGGGTATTGTAGCTCTTGCTGGTATATGTAAACTGGCTGGACCATTCGGAGCCTGCGCCGTTGAGAACGTGTGCAATCCAAAGATCGTTATTAGACTTAAAGCTGGAGGTCAATTTGCTGTAGAACTGCTTGCCCGAATAAATGCCGGGGTAATAGTTGCTTGCCTTAAGAGTATCGCACCAGCCTTCGCAAAGTGCGGTTGCGTTTGCCGAGCTCAATGCGTTTTGGTTGGGTTCTTCTATATCATAGAAAATAGGGTATTCAAAATACATGTTGTATTGCTTAAATACGCTAATTGCCCACGCAGCATCGGAAGCTGCGCCTGCTTTTGTGGTTTTCAAGCCGTACAAATATACACCCAAGGGCATACCTGCGGCACGAGCCTTGTTATAGAAGGAAACGAAGGCCTTGTCAACGCTTTGGCCATAGCCTAAACGAAGAATAACAAATTCACAGCCGGAAGCCTTCAATTTGTTGAAGTCAACGTTTTTACCTGTGGAATCGCCTGCCTGCCAATAAGAAATATCAATGCCTTTTGCATAATAATTCATATTAGTAGGGGGACCCATACCTTCAAGAGCGAGAGCGTTTATAGCTCCCAACGGAACGCTTACCATAAACATAGTAAGCATGAGAAACAATGCGATCAATCTTTTAGAAAGCTTCATGTCACATCTCCTAACGAAATTTTTATACATACTTACCTACATTATATCTTCACGGGATGATAAAGTCAATCGAAATTTGCCCTCCATTTGGCTTTTTGTGCAAAATCCCGTTATTGGTGATGAATTTTTGTGCATTGTGTATAGAGAAAATTTGCCATAAGCCCTTAAAGCCTTGATTATTTTGATACGGCAATATAAATATCTCGAATTATTAACGATAATAATGAGTAACCCTGTTTTTGCCACTTTCAGTCCGTTAAAAACAACCTGCACAAAAAACAAAAACCGCCAATTGGCGGTTTTGTTTTGGCCGACATCCATTGGATGTAAAATGGTGTCGAATTTAATTATTTTTCCTAGTTTTATATGGTAAAGGATACCTCATAAAATTATTATTGCTTTTTCATTTGTCTGAGAAAGCAGAACACGGCAATCAACGTTATTCCGAGGCTATATAATAGAATCGGCAAAATGTGCGTTGCTGCAAGACCGAAATCTCCGCTAAATAATGCTTTTTCCATTTCCACTGCGTGACAGAACGGCAGGAAATTTGCTATTTTTTCAAAGGCACCGCCTACATGCTTTAAATCAAACCATACTCCCGAAAGAAACGCAGAAAGATTAGTAAGTAAGGCTCCGCATATACCGCCCACTTGCTTGACACTAAAGATACTGCCGCATAAAAGCCCAAGCGCAATGTTGAAAGCTGCCATAGGAATTATACCGATAATCGCATATATAATATTTACACTGATAGTAATCCCCAAAGGAATCGCAAAAAGAAAACAGATAACTGTTTGACAGAGAACAATCGGCAAAAGCGGAAGCATATATCCAATAATGAAATCAAATCCTGTGAGCGGCGTTGTATATAATCTTTGTAAAAGTGCGCTTTCTCGGTCTTTGGCAATCAGTGTTGCTGAAAATAATGTAATAAATGAGAGTCCGAAGACGGTAATGCCGGGAGCTAATGTGTCGATTTCAAAAAGACTTACGGGAATATTTGCTTGTATAGCACTAAGAAGCATTAATAAAACCAATGGAAATCCCAAGCCAAAGCCAAGATTGATAGGATCGCGCAAAATCTCTTTTGTGCATCTTTTGGCAAAAGTTATCATTCTCATACTGTACTCTCCTTTACGATAGAAATGAAAGTGGCTTCAAAATTGTTTGTTCCGGCACTCGTATTTAATTCCTCTACAGTGCCCGTTGCAAGAAGCTTTCCGTTTGCCATAATACCTATGCGGTCTGAGAGTGCCTCGGCTTCTTCCATATAATGCGTTGTCAGAATAATAGTTATGTTACCTTTTAATAAACTAATGGTTTTCCAAAGCTCATGTCTTGCGATAACGTCAAGCCCAAGAGTAGGTTCATCCAAAAACAGAATTTGAGGCTCGCTAATCAAAGCCATTGCGATGCTGACACGGCGTTGCCAACCGCCCGATAGCTTTCCTGCCTTTCTGTCCAGAACATCAGCCAAAGAAAATTGCTCCGACAGTTCTCCTATTTTCCCAGAAGTCTTTTCTTTTGAGAATCCGTGAATACCACAGATTAACTCCAAATTTTCTTTTACGGAAAGGTTAGGAGCAATGGCGGTTTCTTGCGGTGATACGCCTATCAGCCGTTTTACCTTTTCCGGTTCCCTTGTAATACTATAACCGCATACAACGGCATCTCCATGCGTAGGCTTTGTCAGGCAGGAAAGCATTTTAATAGTTGTAGTCTTTCCTGCCCCGTTTACGCCAAGCAGAGCGAATAATTCTCCGCTACGTATTTCTAGATTGAGCTTATCTACAGCAATTATATTTTTGTATTGCTTAACAAGCTTGGTCGTTTTAATTCCTTGCATTCGTTTTTCCTCCGTTTCGTTTAACGCTTGCGAAATTATTATAACAAATAAAATCGTCGAATTGTTGATTTTTAATTATTCGGTCGTATTTGGCATGTATTCGGTTTTATTATTTTAGGATTACATATATTCAGAGTGAAAAAAGCTCACCCAAAACAAAAAACGCAGAATAGATACAAATAAAATCGTATCCTATTCTGCTTTTGTTTGCACCATAGAAGGAGAGATTCCTCCGCATCCGTTGCGGCTACATACGCCACTCCGTGGCTCTTTCGCCGCCGTCTGCTTCGCTGTGGCTATAATTACCCCAAAAATGTGTTCCTCATTTTCGGGGACCCCATAAAATGTGTCCCCGACACATTTTTACTCGCCCTTCGAATCTCTTAATGGCGACGCCATAGAAGGAGAGATTCCTCCGTGTCCGTTGTGTTCTTCCGCAGAATTCCATTCTGCTCACGAACACCGTCCACTCCGCTGTGTCAGGAAAAACGATTCCCTGAATCGTTTTGCTTCTGCCCTTCGAATCTCTTCTGAACAAACAGAAAAGTCAGGCAAAAGCCTGTCTTTCTGTTTGGCGGAGAAGGAGAGATTCGAACTCTCGAACGGGGTTAACCGTTACACGATTTCCAGTCGTGCGCCCTCGACCAGCTAGGCGACTTCTCCGAATGGTCGTTATTTGGCGTTTCTTAACGCGCTTGGGTATTATATCACATTTAAAGGGGTTTGTCAACCTAAAATTCAAAAAAGTTTTGGATAATTTTGGAATAATCAGGGAATCATCTTCATATAAATATATGAAAGGGAAGTGAACCTGCAATGTTTCCAAAGGAACCATATAAAAAATTCGGGGTAATAACCTTATACATCGCTGTCGGCGTCGCCTTGGTCTATCTGATTTTCAATTACCTTTGGGGAGCCATACTGCCCTTTGTTTTGGCATACCTATTCGCAGAATGCTTTCGCCCTGTGGTAAGGTATTCCGAACGCAACCAACGGTTCCCAAAACGCTTTTTTGTTTTGTTTGTTGTGCTTTTGGCGGCTGTTTCGGTGGCTATGCTGATTTATGCATTAAGCCGTCAGGTGGTTATGGAGCTTGTTGACTTGTCTGCCTCGGCAAAAGAAACAATAACCCGAATCCGAGTAGACCGGGAATACGCCGAGGAAATGATAGAAAAAATCAATTCCATGATACCATTTGTAGACCTTCGTGAACGGCTTTGGGAAATGAGAGCCAACCTTGACGAGGAGATTTGGGCAATAATTCTTTCTTTTGGAGAGAAAATGTCGGGGAGCCTTCTTTCGGTAATAGGAGGCGCGGCGGCGTTCCTGCCCAACGCACTTCTGTTTACGGCGGTATTGATTCTTGCAACCTATTATTTTGCCGTTGACCGAGTGAGGATAAATTGCTTTTTCCTTTCTCTTTTTCCAAAAAGCATCCGTCCTCTTTTGAAAACAGGGAAGGATATTCTTGCCAACACGGCAGGAAAATATTTCCGTGCCTACGGAACCCTTTTCGTTATAACCTTTTTCGAGCTTTTAGGGGCGTTTCTAATAATCGGAATCGATTATTCCTTTATTCTCGCCCTTTTAATTGCTCTTATAGACGTGCTTCCTGTTCTTGGCACAGGAACGGTTTTGGTGCCATGGTCGGCGGTTTTGCTGATTTCAGGAAATTACGGAAAGGGAATCGGACTCCTTGTGACCTATGCTGTTATAACGGTCATCCGTCAAATTATCGAGCCTAAGATTGTAGGCAAATTCATCGGGCTTTCGCCTCTTGCGGCGCTGGCGTCAATGTATATCGGCTTGAAGCTTATGGGCATAATCGGAATCTTCCTTTTCCCCATAGCCGCCATAATTCTAAAGCGCATAATCGAGGTGCGCCAAGAGGTCTTGCAGGAAAATTCGGAAGATAAGGGGATGTGAGTACATCCTCTTTTTTGTTTATTGCATTATTTATTTCTCCATGATAAAATATAATAAATCGCAATTTTTATCAATTGAAAAGAATATAAACATGGTAAAATAACCGCAAATAATTTTTCGGGCGGAAACAGAAATGCCAAAAACACATATACAAAGAGTTTTGACCTATATTGAAGAACATCTTAAAGATGACAGCCTTCTTAATAATTTTGCCCTTGCCAAAATAGCGGGGTATTCCGAATATCATTTTTTGCGTATTTTTCGGGACCATGTTCAATTGACACCTGCAGACTATATTAGGAAACGCAGAATAACCGAAATCGTGAAGCACATCGGTGAAACAGATACGGCAATTTCCGACATTGCATTTGAATATGGATTTAATTCCCGAGAAAATTTCACCCGAGCCTTTAAAAGCGAGCATAAAATATTGCCTACTGAGTTTAAAGCGGCAAACTGCAGTTTGAGATTGTTCGAGCCCTTTCGATTTGATGAGGCTTTTCCTCATCCGAATGTATCGATATGCTATCTTGAAGGTTTTTCATTAACGGCCTATCCGTTCGAGGACAGCTTTGCGCCCGATTGTTGGAACAAATATAACACAGAGAAACGGTCTTTACTTCTCTCGGGGAACAACGAAACCGAGGATTATGGCGCAATGATGTGGAATTTTCAAAAGAATAAATTGGATTATTATATTGGAATAAAAACGCAATTTGCCAAAGGTAATACAGAAGGAACAGTTGAACTCAACATAGACGGCGGTCTTTATGCTGTTTTTGAAACGGCTTCTTCCACTCAGCATACCTTTGTTGACATTGTTCGTAAAACATGGGATTGGATAAATAATGCTTGGCTTTCCGAAAACGGCTATGACAGAAGACATGGCTTTGAATTTGAATCTTATACTGAATCCAGCCAAACCTTCTCCGAAACAATTTATATACCTATAACTCACTCTAAGGAGAAATAAAATGAAATTTCAAAAGCATATAGATTTTCTTTTGGATAATGCTTGCACGAGCATTAAATTTCTCGTTCAACGTGATTTTTTGCATACTTCCTTGACCGAGCCGTTTATGCAGAAGATGCGAGCGGAAATATTGGAACAGGAAAATATCAAAAAGCATCTTGAACATCAGCATCCAGACGGCTGGTTTGGCGACGAGCTTCACGGCGGTGAATATGGAATGGAGCGTTCTATCGGAATTCTTTTGAATGCAGGTATTGAAAAGGAACACCCTGCAATCCAAAAAGGTATTCACGCACTTATTACTCCTGAAATTGCTTCTCGACACAAGAATTGGTTTCACGGCGGCGACGGCTTGGATGCCGAAGGCAGAGGCGGCAATAATGCAATTATTGCATCTATTCTTTCGTGGGTTGGGTATGATGAAGCCTATCCGATTTTATCTCAACAGATTGCTCTCTCATGGGAACACGTGGAGGCAGTTTGCGGTTATAATTCGGTGGACGATTTCACCAAGAAAGGAAAGAATGAAAGATATTATAAACCTTTTGCTCGTTTTCCGGGTGCAAACCATATCGGGCTGCTTAATGCAACACAAAGCTGGCGAACCGAAGAAAGAATGGAAATAGCAAAGGCTTCCATGAGTCATGCCTATGAGCTGATGAAGGATTTTGATGAATTTATTACCTTTAAAAAGCCGAAGGAGTTTGGCGGCAGCATTGTTGGCCCCTTTAATTATAATTGGCAGGCATTAAAGCCTGTTGACCAAGAAAAGCTTTATGAGATCATTAACGACCCATATAACTTCCAATTTGCATTTTGGCTTGGCGCAGTAAGCGGTGTTCCCGATTGGGTTCGCCAATCGGATGAAACATATTTTGTTTTGGCGGATTTTCTTGAAAAAGAAGATAATCTCGAATTAATTCCCGATAGAGTGTTCAACGCATTCCGCAAAGTATCGGGCAAAGAACCGAATTACAGAAAGCGCACCGCCGCAAAATGCGATTTGACCTATGCTTTATTAAGAGCAGTTTGGAATGTGGTTAATTAAGGAAGATATTATGTTTAAAGATAAATATTCAAAATCAATAAACTTTTTGCTTGAAAACGGAAATCCGTCAATCAAACTTCGTGTAAAAAAAGAAATCCTAGATAATATTACCTCTGAGGAAGAAGCGGAATTGGTTGCGGAAATAACAGAAGAATCTATCTACAAATTAATTGCTAATTGTCAAAAAGAAAACGGTTGGCTTGGCAACGGTTTTCACGGTTCTAATAAGAATGCAGGATCATACGAAAACCAAGAGGTAGGCACAAAATGGCTTGCAGAAAAAGCAGTGGGCAAAGATGATAGTGTCCTTAAACGGGCAATGAAAGCATTCGTTACCACCGAACTGACGGACCTTTGTTACCGCACGAAAGGGAAATATTACGATGAATTCCGCTATGCCGCAAACGGTCAGAATCTTATTCGTTGCGCTTGTATTGCGAGAGCAGGCTACGATGATATTATCGATATTAAACCGCAGATTCAATTAGCGTTAGATTCGTTCCAACGTGTGCTTGAAGTTGATTCTATTCTTGACATCACTCGAATAAAGAAAATCAACGGTAAGGAAAAACGAGTCTTTAATGATAACGAAAAGTGGCCTTGCTATTATCTACTTGATATTCTTGCTCATACAAGTTCTTGGAAAACCGAAAATAATATAAAAATGCTTGCCGAGGCGGTTAAAAAGCTAATGCGAACCGACCGTCCAGAATGTCAAGTTGGTGGCGATAGTTGGGTTGGATACGTGCTTGGTACCGTCGGTTGCTTGAAAGAAGGATATAGTCTTGGATATGATATAGACGGCGTGCATTATACCTACCTTGACCGTGTTGAATGGCTTTGCAGGTGCGGTCTTGCGCCTTATATTTTGCAACTTCAATCGGAGATAGAACTGCTTAAAAACACAATAGATGAAAAAGGTATTTGTCGAGCCAATATTGATGAGAATCAGCTTAAAGGGATTGGCACCTATGGCGGTCAGCAACTGGAAACCGATTGGAAAACGGTAACAAAAAAGTTCTGCGATATTACGTTTAGAGTATTATTAATTTTATATTATTCTTCCCTATAACAAAAAATCCTAAACGGAGTCATCCGTTTAGGATTTTTTATAATATAAGCGATTATTCCAAAATGTTACTTGTTATGAACTGAACGCCCCAAGAGATAAGTCTTTCGGCGTCATCCTTGTTGTCAACAGTCCAAACGTTTACTTCGATACCTGCATCAAGGAACATCTTAACCTGAGCTTCTTCCTTAAAGCAGCCGTACCAAATGTCAAGACCCATTTTAGCTTCCTTAAGCTTGTTTACCAATTCCTCGGTAATGGGTTCGCCTGTTAAGAATTGACAACGTGCTTCGGGGCAAACCGAACGGAGAGTCAAAAGATTTTCAAAGCTGAAGGAAATGAAAATCATTTTTTCGAGGCAATATTCGTTATTAACGATTTCAACAACCTTTTCCATTTGCTCTGCAGTATAACCGCCCTTAAATTCGAGAACCGCATATTTATCATAGCGCTTGCAGATAGAAAGGTAATCGCGCAATTCGGGGATTCTTAGGTCGGCTCTGCCTCTTTGACCGTCCATGTCAAGAAGACGGATAGATTGAATTGTATCAAGAGTTGCAAATTCGGGACGAACCTGGTCAAGACCGCAACGAACAGCATCGTCATCGTGAAGAAGAACAAATTTGCCGTCCTTGGTTGCTCTTACGTCGGTTTCGATACCGAAATAGCTTCTGTTGCCTGCGGCAACGAAAGCCGAAGCAGTGTTTTCTCTTTCCAAGCCCGAAAGACCTCTGTGTGCAACGATTTGAGCATTGCCCTTGTTGATTTTAATAGTATCCATTTTTTACCTCCGTTTGTTTTGAAGTATATGAATTAAGATTTATTTAGCAACTATATTAAATATCTTATCCTTGA
The DNA here is from genome assembly GCA_045532415.1 of Eubacteriales bacterium. Lineage (GTDB taxonomy): Bacteria > Bacillota > Clostridia > Oscillospirales > CAG-382 > Coliplasma. The sequence continues at coordinate 10,136 of JAZSFY010000189.1, forward strand.
TATAAATCTTTTTGATAATCTGCTTGCCTTCCAAATTAGCCATAATGTCGGCATTCTGAGAAAGAATATTCCAAGCAACATCTTCTTCTGCACCCTTGGGAATAACGATTGTGCCCTTCAATTTACCGCAAACCTGAACAGCGATTTCGATTTCGTTGTCGATTGTGAGGGCTTCGTCATAATCGGGCCATTGTGCTGTGGAGCAGAAGCCTTTTCCGCCGAGCTTTTCCCACATTTCCTCGCAGATGTGAGGAGCGAAGGGAGAAAGGAGCTTTGTAAGGGACATAAGGCTGTCCTTGTCGATTGTTCCCACAGCGTAAATATCATTAAGAAGTGTCATCATAGCCGCAATAGCGGTGTTGAACTTCATT